>JAGWLO010000108.1 GCA_028872015.1 Burkholderiales bacterium
TACTCGCTGGAGGCCGACGTGCTGCCCGGCCTGGTGGCGCAGGGGGCGGTGACGGCCTGCGCCCTGCCCGGCCGCTTCACCGACATCGGCGTGCCCGAGGACTACCGCCGCTTCTGCGCCGAGCATGGCGGCTGAAGCCACGCGCGGGCTGCGCCCGGCGGCGTTCATCGACCGAGACGGCGTCATCAACGCCGAGCTCGGCTACGTCTGGCGCATCGAGGATTTCCACCTGCTGCCCGGGGCGGTCGACGGCCTGCGCCAGCTGGCCCGCTGCGGCTACGCGCTGGTGGTCGTCACCAACCAGGCCGGCATTGCCAAGGGTCGGTACGACGAGGCGGCGTACCAGAAGCTGACTGCACACATGCGGGGGCTGCTGGCGGCCCAGGGTGCGGCCCTGGCCGGCGTCTACCACTGCCCGCACCACCCGCAGGGCACGGTGGCGGCCTACACGCGCGAGTGCGATTGCCGCAAGCCCGCGCCCGGCCTGCTGCGGCGCGCCGCGCGCGAGCTGGGGCTGGACCTGGCGCACTCGGTGCTGGTGGGCGACAAGACCACCGACACCCAGGCCGGCCGCGCCGCCGGGCTGCGCCGCACGGTGCTCGTCGAATCGGGCCATGCGTTGCCGGCCGACGCACTGGCGCACGCCGACCACCGCTGCGCCGACCTGGCCGCCGCGGCGCGCTGGCTCTGCGCCGGCGGCGGCGAGAATGCGGCATGACGACCAAGATCTACCGCTCGCGCGCGCCCTTGCGCCTGGGCCTGGCCGGCGGCGGCACCGATGTCAGCCCCTTCAGCGACACGCACGGCGGCTACGTGCTGAACGCCACCATCGACCTGTACGCGCAGGCGATCCTCGAGCCGCGCCACGACGGCCGCGTGCACTTCGCGGCCGAGGACCGGCAGGAGCATGTCGAGCTCGCCGCCGACCCCTTGCTGACCGACGCCGAGCCGCTGCGCCTGCACCGCGGCATCTACCGCCGCATCGTGCGCCAGTTCAACGGCGGCCGGCCGCTCGCGCTCAAGCTCACCACCTATGCCGATGCGCCCGCCGGCTCGGGCCTGGGCACCTCGTCGACGATGGTGGTGTGCATGCTGCAGGCCTATTCCGAATGGCTGCAGCTCGGGCTGGGCGAGTACGAGATCGCGCACCTGGCCTTCGAGATCGAACGCGAAGAGCTGGGCCTGGCCGGCGGCAAGCAGGACCAGTACGCGGCGGCCTTCGGCGGCTTCAACTTCATCGAGTTCGGCGCCGCCGACAAGGTGCTGGTGAACCCGCTGCGGGTGAAGGACTGGGTCATCAGCGAGCTGGAAGCCAGCACGGTGCTGTACTACACCGGGCAGTCGCGCGAGTCGGCGCACATCATCCAGCGCCAGATCGACAACACCCGCGCCGGCAACGTGGCCTCGGTGGATGCGATGCTGGCGCTGAAGGCCGACGCGGTGGCGATGAAGGAAGCCATCCTGCGCGGCGACCTGGCGCGCTACGCCACCATCCTAGGCCGATCGTGGACGGCCAAGAAGCAGATGGCGCAGGGCATCAGCAATGCCGAGATCGACGCCGTGTACGACGCCGCAATCGGCGCCGGCGCGCTGGCCGGCAAGATCTCGGGCGCCGGCGGCGGCGGCTTCATGATGTTCTTCGTGCCGCCGGGGCACCGCATGGGCGTGCTGCGCGAGCTGCAGCGCTTTGCGGGCCAGGTGATGAACTTCCACTTCACCGGCGTGGGCGCGCAGAGCTGGGCGCTGGCGGGCTGACCCGCGCAGCGCCCCCGCCCGCCGCTTACAGCTTGGCGCTGACCGACAGGTAGACCGCGCGCGGCGCGCCCGGCAGCAGCGTCTGGAAGCTGCCCGTCGGGTCGCTGGCGACGAAGCCGTTGCTGCCCAGCGTGGCCACGTAGTGGCGGTTCGTCAGGTTCACGCCGCTGAGCTGCAGCGTGGTGGACTGCAGCGCCCCCAGCCTGCCGAAGCGCCAGCCCACCGAGCCGTTGACCAGCGTGCGGCCGTCCACCGAGGCGTCGTTGAGGTAGGTGTAGTAGCGCTTGCTCTGGTAGTCGAGCCCGGCGTTGGCGAACAGCGTGCCGTTGTCGTAGCTCAGGATCGACTTCACCATCGTCTGCGGCATGTCGACGATGGTCTTGCCGGCGGTGTTGTAGACGACGCCGTTGCTGGTGTAGTCGTCCTTGTACTGGCTCTTGTTGAAGCTCACGCCGTTGAACCACGACCAGCCGGTGGCCAGGCGGGCCGAGACCGAGGCTTCCAGGCCGACCATGCGCGCCTTGCCCACGTTGGCCAGCACCGACGGGTTGCCCTGGATGCCGGGGCCCTGCTGGATGGCGAGCAGGCGGTCCTTGAAGTCGACGTAGTAGCCGGCCACGACGGCGTCCAGGGCCCGCGTGTTCAGGCGCCAGCCGCCTTCCAGCGTCTGCGAGGTCTCGGGCCGCACCGTGCCGGCGATGGCGTTGAAGCCGGCCGTGGTGGTGCTGTACGGCGTCAGGCCGAGCGCCGTGCCCTGGAAGGCGTGCATGTTCTGGGCGTAGCCCGCGAACAGCTCGGCGCTGTCGCTCAGGGTGTAGATCGCGCCGAGCTGGGGCAGGAAGTGCTTGGTCGAGCGCGTGTCACCCGTGGGGTAGCGCGCCGGGCTGCCCACCTGCAGGTCGGCCGCGGTCTTCACGTCGAGCGACTTGAAGCCGAAGTTGACGGCCAGCGCCGGGCTCAGCTGCACCGCGTCCTCGAGCGAGAACTGCTGGGTCGTGGTCTTGAAGCGGTACTGCCACTGGGTGAAGAACGGGTTGCTCGGGAAGTCGTACGGCGAGGGCACCGCCGCGGCCGACACGGCGTAGAAGCGGCGCGCCTGGTCGAAGTCGTTGCTCTCCAGCCAGAGCCCGGCCTTCAGCGTCTGCATGCCCAGCACGTACTCGCCGGTGGCCACGACGCCGGTGCGGCTGATGCGGTACTCGGTGGTGCGCAGCGCGATCGGGGTGCCGTCGGGCGAGGCCGTGTAGGGCGTGAACCACAGCCCGTCGCCCTTGTCGTTGTGGTGGTAGACGGTGGCCTTGACGTGCGCGGCCTCGCCGAAATTCTTGTCGTAGGCCAGCCCGTACAGCTCGTCGTTGCGCAGGCCCGAGCCGGCGTAGTACTGGTAGTCGCAGGCCGCGGTGTAGGTGGTGGTGCCGTTGCCGCACGAGGTGTTGGCGATCGCCAGCGCGGCGTTGAAGTCGGGGTAGGTGTTATCGAGCCGGTCGCCGTACTGGCTGATCAGCTGCAGCGACAGATCCTGGTAGTCGATCTCCTTGCGCCGCGACAGGTTGGCGAATCCGGTGAGCTTGCCGCCGCCCACCTGGGCCACGTACTTGAAGTTCAGCTGCTGCGCCTTCTGCTGGCCGTGGCCCTTCCACTTGTCGCTCTGCTGGTCGCTCAGGCTCAGGTAGGCCTTGCCGAAGCCGGTCTGGCCGGACTCCAGGCGCACGAACACATGGCGGTCGCTGAAGCTACCCAGGCTGGCGGTGGCGAAGACGCCGGCCTGGTCGGTCGGGTCGACCGAGTAGAACTGCAGCGTGCCGCCGAGGTTGCTCGACGAGGCCGTGCTCAGCGAGCCGGTGCCGGCCGACAGCACCGTGCGCTCGATGTTCTCGGTGGAGATGGCGCGGCTGATGTGCAGGCCGTTGTAGTTGCCGTAGGACATGTCGCCCAGCGGCACGTCGTCGAGCGTGAAGCCGAGCTGGCTCTGGTTGAAGCCGCGCACGGTGATGCGGGTGGACCACTCGTACGCGCCGAAGGGGTCGGCGGACTGGAAGTTCACCGAGGGCAGGCGCTCGACGGCGGCCAGCGGGCTGGAGCCGGGGGCGAGCTGGCTCAGCTCGCTGGCGGTGACCATCTCGACCTGGCGCGACTGGCCGCGGCCGTTGGCGGTGATGGTCACGACGTCGTTGTTCTGCGGCGCGGCGGCCGCGGCGGCACCGTAGGCGGTGACGGCCAGGGCGGCCACGGCGGCGACGGCGGTCAGGCGGTGGGGGTTCTTCATGCGTTTCTCGTTCTCGGGTGGGTGGATGCGTTCGGTCAGCACGGGCGCCGCCTTCGTCATGAAGCGGTCGCACGGCCGTCACCTTAGGCAGCCACCGTGTGAAGACGATGACGTGGCGGGCCTGCGACGGGCCTGCCGGCACCGTCACGGGCGCGTCATCGCCGGCCCCTAGGCTCGCGCGCTGGTCGATCCAAGGGCCTCCATCCGGGAGGCCGTTCCGAGACCCGCGGCGCCGGGTGCGCCGCGCGAAGAGCCCGCACCATGACATCCCCCGAATTCACCCGGCGCCGGTTCCTGGCCACCGGGGGCGCCCTGGCTTCGGCCACCGCCCCGGCGCTGGCCGCACCGGCTGCCGGCGCAGCCACGGCCGTGGCGCTCGAGCTGCCGGGCCTGAAGCCCGACGAGCCCTGGCGCCTGGCCTTCGGCTCGTGCGCGCGGCAGAACAAGCCGCAGCCGATCTGGCGCGCCATCACCGAGGTGTCGCCGCACCTGTTCATGTTCATCGGCGACAACCTGTACGCCGACGCCGAATCGGCCCCGACCCTGCGCGAGCGCTATGCCGAGTTCGAGAAGGCCCAGGCCCTGCAGCAGTTCAGGCGCAGCCACACCCACCTGGCGATCTGGGACGACCACGACTACGGCGACGACGACGTGGGCGGCGACTACCCGTACAAGCGGCTGTCGCAGCAGCTGTTCTGCGACGCCTGGGGCGAGGCCGCCGATTCGCCGCGGCGCACGCGCAGCGGTGTCTACCAGGCCTGGCGCGTGGCCTCCGGCGGCCGCGTGCTGCAGGTGCTGATGCCCGACCTGCGCTTCAACCGCACGCCGCTGGTGACCGATCCCGCGCGGCGCCAGGGCTACCAGGCGCTGATGGCGCGCGCCGCGGCCGGCGTGCGCGAGCCGGTGCCCGGCTGGTACGTGCCCAACCCCGACCCCGCGGCCAGCCTGCTGGGCGCCGAGCAATGGGCCTGGCTCGAGCAGCAGCTGGCGCAGCCGGCCGACCTGCGCGTGCTGGTCTCCACCGTGCAGTTCGCCGCCGAAGGCACGGGCTGGGAGGGCTGGGCCAACTTCCCGCTCGAGCGGCAGCGCCTGTTCGAGCTGATCCGGCGCCACCGCGCCGAGGGCATCGTCGTCATCAGCGGCGACATGCACTACGGCGAGCTCTCGCGCATGGACGTGCCGGGCCTGTACCCGCTGTGGGACCTCACCTCCAGCGGGCTGACCGAGGTCTGGGACGTGCCCACGCCGAACCAGCGGCGCGCCTCGGCCGTGATCGCCGAGCCGAATTTCGGGCTGCTCGAGGTCGACTGGCAGCGCTCGCGCGTGCAGCTGTCGGTGCGCGGCGTGGACGGCGGCGTGAGCCTGGCGCACGCGCTGCCGATGTCCGAGCTGCGCCTGCCGGCCTGAAGGCCGCGCGGGCCGCGCGGGCCGCGCGGGCTGCGCCCGCGACGGCTCTCTGCGCTTCCGTTTTCGTTTCTGCTTCCGTTTCTGCTTCCGCTTCCATCCCCACCCGCCCGGCCCGACGGCCCCCGACCCCATGCTCCGACACCTGCCCACGCGCCGCCGCTTTCTCGCCACCGGCGCCCTGCTCGCCGCCACCCCCTACGCCCCCGCGGCGCGGGCCGAGCTGCCCGCCGCGCTGGTGAGCGCCGCGCGCGCCGAGGGCCGTATCGTCAGCGTGGGCATGCCCGACGGCTGGGCGAACTGGAAGCAGACCTGGGCCGACCTGGCGCGCCTGTACGGGCTGGCCCATGTGGACACGGACATGAGCAGCGCCGAGGAGATCGCCAAGATGATCGCCGAGGGCAGCCACGGCACGGTGGACATCGGCGACGTCGGCTTCGAGTTCGGCGCCCTGGCGCGGGCGCGCGGCGTCACCGCCGCCTACAAGCCCGCCACCTGGGCCCAGGTGCCCGACTGGGCCAAGGACCCCGACGGCCACTGGGCCCTGGGCTACACCGGCACCATCGCCCTGGTCGTGAACACGCGGCGCCTGGGGCCGGCGCCGCGCAGCTGGCACGAGCTGTTCGCCAGCCGCGCCCGGGTCGACATCGGCGAGGTGGGCCGCGCGGCCCAGGCCAACGCCGGCGTGCTGGCCGCCGCGGTCGCGCTGGGCGGCGACGAGCAGCGCCTGGACCCGGCGCTGGCCGCCTTCGGCGCGCTGGCGCGCGCCGGCCGGCTGCTGTCGGTGAACCCGTCGCCGGTGCTGATGGAGCGCGGCGAAGCCGATGTCTTCGTGATGTGGGACTTCAACGCCCTGGCCTACCGCGACACCCTGCCCAACAAGGCCGACTACGCGGTGCTGATCCCGGTCGACGGCTCGGTGACCAGCGGCTACACCAGCATCCTCAACGTGCATGCCCCGCACCCGAACGCGGCGCGGCTGGCGCGCGAGTACATCTTCAGCGACGCCGGCCAGCTGAACCTGGCGCGCGGCTACGCGCGGCCGGTGCGGGTGGACCACCTGACGCTGCCGGCCGACGTGCGGGCGCGCCTGCTCGAGGCGGCGCAGTACCGCGCCGCGCGGCCGGTGCGGGTGGCGGCGTGGACCGAGGCCGCACGCTCGCTGGGCGCGCGCTGGCAAGACCGCGTGCTGGCCGGCGCGCGATGAGCCCCGCCCAACCCACGCCGCGGGCCGAGCCGTCGCGCATCGTGGTCGTCGTGGCCGACGGCCTGCGCGCCGACGTCGCGGCCCAGGCCATGGGCTACGTGGCCGCCCTGCTCGAGGCCGGCCAGGCCCGCGCGACGCGCCACGACAGCGGCCTGCCCAGCCTGTCGCGCCCGCTCTATGCCACCTTGCTCACCGGCCGGTGGCCGCTGGCGCACGGCATCCTGAGCAACCAGCAGGTGCAGGCCTGCGGCGCGACCCTGTTCGACGACGCGCACGCCGCCGGGCTGCGCAGCGCCATCGTGGCCTACCACTGGTTCTGCGAGCTGCTCGGCGGCCCGGCCTTCGCGCCGCTGAGCGACCGCCGGCGCCTGCCCGAGGGCCGCGGCATCGTCGCCGCCAGCTGGTACTTCGAGGACGACTACCCCGACAGCCACGTCATCGCCGACGCCGAGGCGCTGCGCCTGGCGCACGAGCCCGACCTGCTGTTCGTGCACCCCATGGGGCCGGACGACCGCGGCCACCGCTTCGGCGGCGAGTCCGACGAATACCGGATGGTCGCGCGGCGGCTGGACATGCTGCTGGCGCTGGCCGTGCCGCGCTGGCACGGCGCCGGCTACGACGTGCTGCTGACCAGCGACCACGGCATGGGCCGCGACCGCATGCACGGCGGCACCGGCGAGGCCGAGCGCAGCGTGCCGCTGGTGTGGATGCCGCGGCCGGGCCCGGGCGTGGCCGCGCTGCTCGAGCTGGCCCTGCCCGCGGCGCAGACGGGGCTGCGCGACTTCCTGCAGCGGCAGCGCCAGGCGCGCCGGGTGGCGGGCTGATGCGGGTGCGGCCGTGATGCGGACGCTGCGCCCGACGCCCGCGGCCCTGGCCTGGTGCGTGGCCGCGCCGCTGCTGGCCCTGGCGCTGGCCGCCATCGTGGCGCCGTTCGCCTGGCGCAGCGGCTCGGCCCTGCTGGGCTGCTGGCACGAAGGCGGCTGCGCCGAGGTGCTGCAGCCCTACTACCTGGACGCCCTGCGCAACACCGTGCTCGTCTCGGCGCTGTCCACGCTGCTGGCGCTGCCGCCGGCGCTGGTGGTGTGCGCCGCCGTGGCGCCACGGGCGCGGCTGCACGGGCCGGTGGCCTGGCTGGCCAACCTGGGCGCCAACTTCGCCGGCGTGCCGCTGGCGCTGGCCTTCACGCTGCTGTTCGGCGTCGAGGGCGTGGCCACCCAGCTGCTGGGCTTCGCGCCGCTGCGGCTGGAGGGCTTCTCGGGCCTGCTGGCCGCCTACCTGTGCTTCCAGCTGCCGCTGGCCACGCTGCTGCTGCTGGCGCCGGTGGCGCTGCTGGACGCGCAGCTCGAGGCCGCCGCCGCCACGCTGGGCGCCAGCCGCGCGCACTACTGGCGCCGCGTGGCCCTGCCG
>JAGWLO010000109.1 GCA_028872015.1 Burkholderiales bacterium
CAGGGCGGATGCAGGCGCAGGAATTCATCCGCAAGTGGGCGGCGGGCTCGCCCGCCCATGCGCTGGGCGAACGCGCCGGTGCCCAGGCCCACTTCATCGACCTGTGCCGCGTGCTCGGCGTGCCCGAGCCGGGCGACCCCGAGCGCTACTGCTTCGAGCGTGGCGTGGCCAAGACCGGCGGCGCTGGCCTGCGCACCGACGGCTTCGCCGACGTCTGGCTGCGCGGCCATTTCGCGTGGGAATACAAGGCCCCGGGCAAGAACCTCGAAGGCGCGCTGCGCCAGCTGATGATGTACGCGCTGCCGCTGGAGAGCCCGCCGCTGCTGGTGACCAGCGATCGCCAGCGCATCGAGGTCCACACCCACTTCACCGGCACGCCCAGCGAGCGCCATGTGTTCGCGCTCGAAGAGATCGTGCGGCCCGAGGTGCAGCAGCGCCTGCGCGCGCTGTGGCAGGACCCGGAGCAGTACAAGCCGCGCCGGACCAACCGCGAGATCACCGAAGAGGCCGCGCGCACCTTCGCCGGCACCGCCGAGCGCCTGCGCGCGGCGGGCGTGGCGCCGGCCGCGGTGAGCCACTTCCTCACCCAGTGCGTGTTCTGCTTCTTCGCCGAAGACGTGGGCCTGCTGCCGGCGCGCCTGTTCGAGCGCCTGGTGGGCGTGCAGACCGCGCCCGAGCGGCTGCGCGCCCAGCTGGCCGCGCTGTTCGCGACCATGCAGGGCGGCGGCCTGTTCGGCGCCGAGGACGTGGCCTGGTTCAACGGCGGCCTGTTCCAGGCGATCGAGGTGCCGCCGCTGACCGCCGACGACGTGGCCGCGCTGCATGCCGCCAGCCGGCTGGACTGGAGCGCCATCGACCCCAGCATCCTGGGCACGCTGTTCGAGCGCGGGCTCGACCCGGCCAAACGCAGCCAGCTCGGCGCCCACTACACCGACCCCGCGACCATCATGCGGCTGGTGACGCCGGTGGTGCAGCGGCCGCTGCTAGACGAATGGCAGCAGCACAAGGCGCGCATCGAGGCCGCGCTGGCCAAGAGCAAGCGCCACGGCGACAAGGCCTGGCGCGACGCGCAGGCCGCCTTCGTCGGCTTCCTGGAGCGGCTGAAGGCCTACCGCGTACTCGACCCGGCCTGCGGCAGCGGCAACTTCCTGTACCTGGCGCTGAAGACGATCAAGGACATCGAGCACCAGGTGAACCTGGAAGCCGAGCAGCTGGGCCTGGAGCGCCAGCACGACGTGACCGGCCCGCACAACGTGCTGGGCATCGAGCTCAACGAATACGCCGCCGAGCTGGCGCGCGTGACGGTGTGGATAGGCGAGCTGCAGTGGCGGCTGCAGCGCGGCTACGGCTTCAAGCTGAACCCGGTGCTGGAGGCGCTGGATCACATCGAGTGCCGCGATGCCGTGCTGGGGGAGGACGGCCAAGAAGCGGCGTGGCCGCGGGCGGATGCGGTGGTGGGGAATCCGCCGTTCGTGGGCGTCAGCCGCAAGCGCCGCGAGCTGGGCGACGCATACGTCGATGCGCTGGATGCGGTCTACGCGCCACGCGTGCCCGGCGGTGCCGACTTCGTCTGCTACTGGTTTGACAAGGCGCAGCGCGCCATCGAGGCCGGGGCCCTGAAGCGAGCGGGGCTGGTGGCGACGAACTCGATCCGCGGCGGGGCCAGCCGCGCGGTGCTGACACGCATCACCGAGGGTGGACGCATCTTCGACGCCTGGGCGGACGAGCCCTGGGTGAACAACGGCGCCGCCGTCCGCGTCTCGCTCGTCTGCTTTGGCGCCGGTGACGATGCGGTGCGGCTCAATGGCGAAGCGGTCGGGGCAATCTATCCCGACCTCACGGCGCCGAACGCAGCCGGTCAGGCGCTGGACCTGACACAGGCCCAGCCGCTGTCGACGAACTTGCGCGCGAGCTTTCAAGGTGCCTCGAAGAAGGCGAAGTTCGAGATCGACGCTGAGCTGGCGCGAGCTTGGCTGCGACGACCCAACCCGCATGGTCGCCCGAACAGCGATGTGCTCAAGCCCTGGGCCAACGGCTTCGAGCTGAGCCGCGGGCCGCAGCACCAGTGGATCATCGATTTCGGCAACGACATGACCGAAGCCAATGCGGCGCTGTACGAAATGCCCTTCGGCTACGTGGTCGAGCATGTGCGGCCCGAGCGCGAGAAGAACAACCGCGAGGCGTATCGCAAGTACTGGTGGCGCTTCGCCGAGGCGCGACCCGCGCTTCGGTTGGCGCTCTCGGCGCTGCCGCGATTCATCGCCACCGTCGCGCACAGCAAGCACCGCTTCTTTGTCTGGCTGCCGGTGACGACCTCGCCCGACCAGGCCCTGATCACGGTGGCCCGCGCCGACGACGCCACCTTCGGTATCTTGCACAGCCGCCCGCACGAACTCTGGTCGCTGCGCTTGGGCACGTCGATCGGTGTTGGCAACGACCCGCGCTACACGCCCACCACCTGCTTCGAGACCTTCCCGTTCCCCGCCGGCCTCACGCCCGCCGACACCGCGCACCGGCGCACCGAGACGCTCGACGGCGGCGCGCAGATCCCCGCCGGCCTGACGCCCGAAGTGCGGGGCCACGCCGCGGCCATCGCGCGCGCCGCGGCGCGGCTGGTGGCGCTGCGCGACGCCTGGCTGAACCCGCCGGAATGGACCGAACGCGTGCCCGAGGTCGTGCCGCTGGGCCTGAGCACCTCGCCCTACCCCGACCGCATCGTTGCGAAAGCCGGCTTCGAGAAAGACCTGGCCCGGCGCACGCTGACCAACCTGTACAACCAGCGCCCGGCCTGGCTGGCGCAGGCGCATGCCGCGCTGGACGCCGCCGTGGCCGCGGCCTATGGCTGGGCCGACTGGTCCGCAGAGATGGCCGATGAAGAGATCCTGCGGCGGCTGCTGGCGTTGAACCTGGCGCGCAGCCGCTGAGGCTTGGCCGCGCTGTCAACGCAACAGCTGCATCCCCAAGCGCTTGGCCGCCCGCGTGTCGAAGCTCACCACCTTGGCCTGGCGCTGCGCGGCCAGGGCGACGATCAGGCAATCGTGCAGGTCCACGCCGCCCCGCGCGTACAGCGCGGCCGCCGCGCGCACGGCGGGGCCCTCCTGCACCTCGAGCACGGCGGTCTCGAGCAGGTCGGTCAGGATGCCCTGCACGGTGGCGGCGTCGGCACCGTAGCGGCTCTCCATCACCCAGACGGTCTCCAGCAGCGCGACCAGGCTGACGAAGCCGCGCTCGGCCGTCGTGAGCTGGGACTCGATCAGGCGGTTCGCCAGTGCCGACTGGCGGGCGTCGTCCTGCGCCAGGTAGCGCACGAGCACGTTCGTGTCGAGCGCGAGCATCGAAGCGCCTCAGCCGCCGCCGGCGATGCCGGCGCGCCGCGCGGCGATGGCACGGTTCATCTCGGTCACCGACACCGGCTGGGGCGGCGCCGGCAGGCGGCCCTTGAGGCGGCGCACGTCGCCGGCTGCAGGCAGCAGCCGCACGCCGTCGGCATCGACGACGAAGCGCAGCACCGAACCCTGGACCAGCCCGAGCCGCTTGCGCACGTCGCCCGGGATCACGACCTGGCCCTTGCTCGAGACGATGGCATTCAGTTCGATGGATGGCATGGTAAGGCAGTATGCCTTACTGTTCTTCGGCGCGCGCAGGCTGAGCGGGGGCGATGGAGCCCACGGGCCGGCGCCATGCCGGCCTGCCCGCTGTTCGTGTAGGGGCTCCGCCAGCCGCGTGGCGGACGCCGACGATGACGGCGTTGCTCGCGCTGCGCTGCGCCCGCCATCCGCCCCGCGCTCAAGCCGTGCGCTGGCGCAGCAA
Source organism: Burkholderiales bacterium (assembly GCA_028872015.1). GTDB lineage: Bacteria > Pseudomonadota > Gammaproteobacteria > Burkholderiales > Burkholderiaceae_C > Rubrivivax. Next base: position 3,811 of record JAGWLO010000109.1, read on the forward strand.
CAGCAGGTCGGCCGCCTGCGCGCGTTCGGTTCCCAATGCCGTCAGCTTGCGCCGCATGGCGTCGATGCGCTGCTGCATCTGGCGCGCGAGTCTGCGCATCTCCGAACTGCCTTCGCTGACCGCCTGAGCGCTCTCGACCAGCGCCATGCTGTCCTCGGCCAGGCCGAGAAGAATGCCCGCACCAGGCACCAGGTCGGCGGCGCCCTTCTTCTTCAACTCGTGTTCGATCGCGCGCTTGGCGGCTTCGAAGGCCCAAGGCACCGTAGCGCCGCGCCCGTCGCCGCGCCATGCCGCGTCGCCGGTCGTGCAGGCGCGCAATACGTGGGTGAAGAGATCGAAGGCTGTCTTGGCGGGGCTCAGCGGCAAGCTGTTGACGATGATGTTCAGCGGCACGAGGCTGGCCTGCGCCATCAAGGCCACGGAGCCCCAGGCCCTGGCTGCAGTGGCATGGCTGCCGAGTTCGCGCTGGATCTGTCCGAGCAGCTGGATGCCTTCCTGCAGCGAGAGCTGCTGACGGCCGAGCATCGTGAAACGGTGGGCTGGGTTCATGGCGCCTCCGCGGGTGAGTGCCAGGCGATGCTGAACCGTGACGCGCCGCGGGGAATCCTTCCGAAGGCGGATCTGCCTTCTGGCCTACAGCCCGGCTGCGGCGCGGAGCGCCGCAGCCTTGTCGGTACGTTCCCACGTGAACTCGGGCTCCTCGCGCCCGAAGTGCCCGTAGGCCGCGGTCTTCTCGTAGATGGGCCGCAGCAGGTCGAGCATCTGGATGATGCCCTTGGGGCGCAGGTCGAAGTGCTCCTGCACCAGCGCGGCGATGCGCTCGTCGGGGATCTTGCCCGTGCCTTCGGTGTAGACGGTGACGTTCATCGGCTTGGCCACGCCGATGGCGTAGGCGACCTGGATCTGGCATTGCCGCGCCAGCCCGGCGGCGACGATGTTCTTGGCCACGTAGCGGGCCGCGTAGGCGGCGCTGCGGTCGACCTTGCTCGGGTCCTTGCCCGAGAAGGCGCCGCCGCCGTGCGGGCAGGCGCCGCCGTAGGTGTCGACGATGATCTTGCGGCCGGTCAGGCCGCAGTCGCCCTGCGGGCCGCCGATGACGAAGCGGCCGGTGGGGTTGACGAGGTAGCGCGTGTCCTTCAGCCATTCCTTGGGCAGCACCGGCTTGATGATCTCCTCGATCACGGCCTCGTAGAAGCCGGGCTTGAGCCTGGTGGCGGTCTCGCTCTGGTCGGGGCTGTGCTGGGTGGACAGCACCACGGTGTCGATGCTGTGCGGCTTGCCATCCACGTAGCGCAGCGTGACCTGGCTCTTGGCATCGGGGCGCAGGAAGGGCAGGCGGCCGTCCTTGCGCAGCTGGGCCTGACGCTCGACCAGGCGGTGCGCGTAGTAGATGGCCGCGGGCATCAGCTCGGGCGTCTCGTCGCAGGCGTAGCCGAACATCAGGCCCTGGTCGCCGGCGCCGGTGTTGAGGTGGTCGTCGCTGGCGTGGTTCACGCCCTGCGCGATGTCGTTGCTCTGCTTGTCGTAGGCCACCAGCACCGCGCAGCCCTTGTAGTCGATGCCGTACTCGGTGTTGTCGTAGCCGATGCGCCGGATGGTGTCGCGCGCGACCTGGATGTAGTCGACATGCGCGTTGGTGGTGATCTCGCCGGCCAGCACCACCAGGCCGGTGTTGGTGAGTGTTTCGGCGGCGACGCGGCTGCGCGGGTCCTGCTTGAAGATCGCGTCGAGGATCGCGTCGGAGATCTGGTCGGCCACCTTGTCGGGGTGGCCTTCGCTGACGGATTCGGAGGTGAAGAGGTAGTCGTTCGCCATGGGGATGAAGCTCCGGTGGGTTGCACGGTGTGCGTCGCCGGTGACTGTCTCGAATCCTGCCGCGGCGAACGCTTTAGCGGGTTGGTTGGCGCGGCGCCCGATCGTCCGTGATCGGCCTGCCGGCCCGGCGCGGCTCGCTATGCTTGAGCCCCGCGGTCGCCCCGCAAGTTGTCCTTTAACTCGGCGACGGCACGATTATACGAACGATGCCCTTCCTGCTCCGCTGGCTGTCACGGCGCTCGCTGCGGCATCTGCACGCCCTCGGCGGCGCCCTCGGCTGGCTGGCCTGGGCGCTGTCGCCCAGCTACCGCCGCCGGCTGGCCGCCAACGCCGCGCTGGCGGGGCTGGCCGGGGCCGACCGGCGGGCCGCCGTTGCCGACGCTGGCCGGCTCGTGATGGAGCTGCCGCGGCTGTGGCTGCGCCCGCCCGATCGGCCCATCGCCGACCCCGTGCAGTGGGATGGCGCCGACTGGCTCGCCCAGGTGCTGGCCCAGGGCCGCGGGCTGGTGCTGCTGACCCCGCACATGGGCAGCTTCGAGGTCTCGGCCCAGGCCTATGCCGAGCGCTTCGGCGCGCAGCAGCCGATCACGGTGCTCTACCGCCCGGCGCGCCAGGCCTGGCTGCGGGCGCTCGAGGAGACCGCCCGCGCCCGCCCGCGGCTGGCCACGGCGCCGGCCACGCTGGCCGGCGTGCGGCTGATGATGCGCGCGCTGCGCCGCGGCGAGACCGTGGGCCTGCTGCCCGACCAGGTGCCGCCCGAGGGCATGGGCGTGTGGGTGCCGTTCTTCGGCCGGCCCGCCTACACGATGACGCTGGCCGCGCGGCTGGCGCAGCAGACCGGCGCCGCGCTGGCCGTGCTGTGGACCGAGCGGCTGCCGCGCGGCGCGGGCTACGTGGTGCATGCGATGCCGCTGCCCGAGCCCGTGCCCACGGGCGCCGACGAGGCGGCCGCGGCGCTGGCCGTCAACCGCAGCATGGAGGCGGTGATCCGGATGAAGCCGGCGCAGTACCTGTGGGGCTACCACCGCTACAAGACCCCGCGCCGGCAGGCCGGCTTCGACTGACGCTGGCGATAATCGGCGCCATGCGGCTGCCGTTCACCAAGATGCAGGGCGCGGGCAACGACTTCGTCGTGCTCGACGCCACGCGCCGGCCGATCGAGCTGACGCCGGCGCAGGTGAGGCGGCTGGCCGATCGCCGCTTCGGCGTCGGCGCCGACCAGGTGCTGCAGGTCGAGCCCGGCGACGCGCCCGGCATCGATTTCCGCTACCGCATCTACAACGCCAGCGGCGACGAGGTCGAGCATTGCGGCAACGGCGCGCGCTGTTTCCTGCGCTACGTGCACGAGCGCGGCCTCACCGACCGCAGCGTGGTGCGGGTGGCCACGGTCAACAACGTGCTCGAGCTGCGCCTGCAGGCCGACGGCCAGGTCACGGTGGACATGAACCGGCCGGTGTTCGAGGCCGCGCGCATCCCCTTCGTGGGCGCCGGCCTGGCGCCGCGGCGCCCCGCCGAGGGCGACGGCTTCGAGCTCTGGCCGATCGAGGGCGTGGAGCTGGCGGTGCTGTCGATGGGCAACCCGCATGCGGTGCAGCGGGTGGCCGATGTCGATGCCGCGCCGGTGGCCACGCTGGGCCCGCGCATCGAGACCCATGCCCGGTTCCCGCAGCAGGTCAACGCCGGCTTCGTGCAGGTGGTCTCGCGCGGCGAGGTGCGCCTGCGCGTGCACGAGCGCGGCGCCGGCGAGACCCTGGCCTGCGGCACCGGCGCCTGCGCCGCCGTGGTGGCCGGCATCCGGCTGGGCTGGCTCGACCGCCGCGTCCAGGTGCACACCCGTGGCGGCACGCTGGCCGTCGAGTGGCCGCGCGACGACGCCGCCGTCCTGATGACGGGCCCGGCCGTCACCGTCTTCGTAGGAGAGATCGAGCTGTGAGCATCCAGGCACCGACGCCCCAGGGCGTGCAAGGCATCACCGAGAACGACATCGCCCAGTACCTGGCCCACAACCCGGCCTTCTTCGAGCGCCATGCCGAGCTGCTGTCCTCGGTGCAGCTGACCAGCCCGCACGGCCAGCGCGCGGTGTCGCTGCAGGAGCGGCAGATGGAGATGCTGCGCGATCGCATCCGCGGGCTCGAGATGCGCATCGTCGAGATGATCCGCCATGGCCAGGAGAACCTGGCCATCGCCGACCGCCTGCACCGCTACACGCGCACCATCTTGCTCACCGCCGACGCGGCCGAGCTGCCCGCGCGCATGGTGGACGCGCTGATGCACGAGTTCATGATCCCGCAGGCGACGATCCGCCTGTGGGGT
>JAGWLO010000110.1 GCA_028872015.1 Burkholderiales bacterium
GCCTCGATCGGCAGCAACGACACGAACCAGCGCGGCGCACGGATCGCCGCTTCAGGGCGGCGCCATTCCTGCGGTGGCGCGCTGCCCGCCGGGACTGGCTGCAGCCGCACCTGCCTGACATCGCTGTCGCCGAAGGTACGGGCCAGGGCGGTGGCCGCGGCGTCCGCCGGCAGCCCGGACAGGCGCTCGGCCCAGGCGGTTGCGCGGTCCTGGTTGCGGCGTGACTCGGCCGCCGACAGGGCCTGCCGCGCCCCCAGACCCAGCCACACCAGGGTGCTGCCCAGGGCCAGCAGCAGCACGCCGGCCACCAGGGCCGCCAGGCGTACGGGCCGCGCCATCACAGGCGCCGCCAAACGCAAGAAGCCCGCGGCGAGGCGGGCTTCGGGTTCATCGCGCGCGCGGGATCAGGCGTGGGCCGCACGCAGCTTGCGAGAGAACTCCTGCAGCGCCGCGATGCCGCTCTCTTCGGCCTTGTGGCACCAGGCCTGCAGGTCTGCCACCAGCTGCTCGGCCGAGACGTTGGTGCGCGTCCACAGCGCACGCAGTTCTTCGCGCATGGCGACCAGCTTGGCCAGCTTCGGGCTTTCGCCCAGGGCCTGCGCCAGCTGGCCCTTGATGCCATGCGGGATCTTGTCGTCGTCGCGGTGCAGCCAGGCCTTGGCCTGCAGCAGGCTGCGCCAGTGGGCCGTGTTCTCGGCACCCTGGGCCTTCAGGCGGCTCAGCTCGGCGGCCACGGCCCGCTTCAGCTCGGTGGCGTAGCGCGCCATGACCTCGTAGCGGTTGGCGATCACGGCCTCCAGCGTCTTGTCGTCGGCCACCGCGCGCACGCCACCCAGCGCCAGCTTGGGCGGCAGCTTCTTCACCCGGGCCAGGCCCAGCTTCTGCAGCGTGCTGATGTAGAGCCAGCCGATGTCGAACTCGTAGGGCTTGATCGAGAACTTGGCCGACGTCGGGTAGGTGTGGTGGTTGTTGTGCAGCTCCTCGCCGCCGACGATGATGCCCCAGGGCGAGACGTTGGTCGACGCATCGGCCGACTCGAAATTGCGGTAGCCCCACCAGTGGCCCAGGCCGTTGATGACGCCGGTGGCCCACCAGGGGATCCACACCATCTGCACGGCCCACACGGTGCCGCCGATGGCGCCGAACAGCAGCAGGTCGAGGATCAGCATCAGCCCCACGCCCTGCCAGGTGTAGCGGCTGTAGAGGTTGCGCTCGACCCAGTCGTCGGGCGTGCCGTGGCCGTACTTGACCAGGGTCTCGGCATTGCGTGATTCGGCGCGGTACAGCTCCACGCCCGTCAGCAGCAGGGCCTTGATGCCGCGCGTCTGCGGGCTGTGCGGGTCTTCCTCGGTCTCGCACTTGGCGTGGTGCTTGCGATGGATGGCGACGAATTCCTTGGTCACCATGCCGGTGCCGATCCAGAGCCAGAAGCGGAAGAAGTGCATCACGGCCGGGTGCAGGTCGAGCGCGCGGTGCGCCTGCGAGCGGTGCAGGAAGATCGTCACCGCCGCGATCGTGATGTGGGTCGTGACCAGGGCGAACAACAGCACCTGCCACCAGGCCGCATCCAGCCATCCGTGAGCCAGCCAGGCCACGAGGGCGTCACGCACCATCCACACTTGGTCCATCAGTTGTCCTTGCCGGCGGGCGATCCCGCATCCCGCATTGTACCGGCGCGCCTGGCGCGTCGACCCCGGGCCCAGCCCGCAGAGCAGGCGTCAAACGACCGTGGATCGATGATCCGTCGCGCCCGCCACCCTCGTCTGGGCCCGAAAGCCGCGGTTGCGAGAGCCCGGCCGCCTGGCGCTCAACGGCGGCGCCACACCGCGGCGAAGAAGCCGTCGGTGTGCTGCCGCTGCGGCCACAGGCGCAGGTAGGGGCCGCTGACCAGGGTCTCGGCCTGCTCCACGCGCGCCGCCTCCAGCGCCGCCTGCGCCGGCACGGGCTCGAACCCGGCGCCGTGGGCGGCGTCGAAGGCCTGGGCGATGGTCTCGTTCTCGGCCTCGAGCAGGCTGCAGGTGGCGTAGACCAGCCGCCCGCCGGGCTTGAGCAGCCGCGCCGCGCTGGCCAGGATGGCACCCTGTTGCGCGGTCAGCGCCGCCAGCGACCTCGGCGTCTGGCGCCACTTCAGGTCGGGGTGGCGGCGCAGCGTGCCCAGGCCCGAGCAGGGCGCGTCGATCAGCACGCGGTCGATCTTGCCGGCCAGCCGCTTGATGCGCTCGTCGCGCTCGTGCACCAGCGCCGCCGGGTGCACGTTCGACAGCCCGCTGCGCGCCAGCCGCGGCTTCAGCGCGTCGAGCCGGTGGGCCGAGGTGTCGAAGGCATAGAGCCGGCCCGTGTTGCGCATGGCCGCTCCCAGCGCCAGCGTCTTGCCGCCAGCGCCGGCGCAAAAATCGACCACCATCTCGCCGCGCTTGGCATCGGTGATCAACGCCAGCAGCTGGCTGCCTTCGTCCTGCACCTCCACCGCACCTTGCGCGAACAGCGCCAGATGGTGCAGCGCCGGCTTGCCCGCCAGGCGCAGGCCCCAGGGCGAGTGCGGCGTGGGCGCGCAGTCGATGCCGGCCGCGGCCAGCGCGCGCTGCACCTCGTCGCGCTTGGCCTTCAGCAGGTTCACCCGCAGGTCCAGCGGCGCCGGCTGCGACAGCGCCTGCACCAGCGGCCAGAAGCCGTCGCCCAGGGCGGCCTGCAGCGGCGCGGCCAGCCAGTCGGGCAGGTTGTGGCGCAGCCGCTCGGGCAGCGCCGCCCGGTCCACCTTCGCCACCGCGGCCAGCCAGTCGCGCTCGGCCTGGCCGAGCGCGTTGCGCAGCCCCGCTTCGCCGCCCGGCCAGGCCAGGATGGCAAGCCGCCGCTCCAGCGGCCCGGCGCCGCCTTGCGCCAGGTGCTGCAGCAGCAGGCGCTGGCGCAGCACCGCGTAGGCCATCTCCGACAGCGCATGGCGATCGCGCGGGCCCAGGGCGCGGCGCTCGCGCAGGAAGCTCGAGACCACGGCGTCGGCCGGCTGGTCGAACTTCAGCAGCGCGCGCAGCAGCTCGGCACCGAGGTCGAGCAAGGCGTTCGGGTGCATCGCGCTCGGGGTCCGGTCCGGTTCAGATCAGCACTTGCGAGGCGCCGTCGCTCTGCGTCACCCGGCCGTCCTGCAGCCGCAGCCGGCCCTCGACGAACCAGCGCACCGCCAGCGGATAGATCGCATGCTCGGTGGCGAGCACGCGCGCCGCCAGCGCGGGCTCGTCGTCGTCCGGCCGCACCGGCACCACGCTCTGCATCACGATCGGGCCGTGGTCGAGCTCGGGCGTCACGAAGTGCACCGTGGCGCCGACCGCCTTGCACCCCGCCTGCAGCGCGCGCCGGTGCGTGTGCAGCCCGGCGAAGGCCGGCAGCAGCGAGGGGTGGATGTTGAGCAGCCGGGCCTCGTAGTGGCGCACGAAGGCCGGGCCCAGGATGCGCATGAAACCCGCCAGCACCACCAGATCGGGCGCATGGCCGTCGACCACGCGCCTGAGCTCGGCGTCGAAGGCCTCGCGGCCGGCATGGGCCCGGTGGTCGACGACGGCGGTGGCAATGCCGCGCCCGGCGGCATAGGCCAGGCCCGGCGCATCGGCCCGGTTGGCCACCACCGCGACCACCTGTGCCGGCCAGCCCTGCTCGGCGCAGCACTCGACGATGGCCTGCATGTTGGAGCCGCGGCCGGAGATGAGGATCACGATGCGCTTCATGGCGGCGGCAGTGTAGGGGCAGCCCGGCAGTGGCGACCTGAGAGAATCGGCGCCGTCGTCCTCTCCAGCCCACCCTCCGGCATTCCAGCCATGCGTTCGCGAGTCCTCTCCGGCATGCGCCCCACGGGCGCCCTCCACCTCGGCCACTACCACGGCGCGCTCAAGAACTGGGTGCGGCTGCAGGACGCCTACGACTGCTTCTACTTCGTCGCCGACTGGCACGCGCTGACCACGCACTACGAGGAGCGCGAGGTGATGGAGCGCTACGTCTACGACATGGTGGTGGACTGGATCGCCGCCGGGCTGGACCCCGAGCGCTGCACCATCTTCATCCAGAGCCGCCTGCCCGAGCATGCCGAGTTGTTCACGCTGCTGGCCATGGGCACCCCGCTGGGCTGGCTCGAGCGCGTGCCCACCTACAAGGACCAGATCGAGAAGCTGAAGGACCGCGACCTGGCCACCTACGGCTTCCTCGGCTACCCGCTGCTGCAGGCGGCCGACATCCTGATCTACAAGGCCGCGTTCGTGCCCGTGGGCGGCGACCAGAGCGCGCACGTGGAGCTGACGCGCGAGGTCGCACGCCGCTTCAACCACCTGTACGGCCGCGGCGCCGATTTCGACCGCCGCGTCGAGGCCCTGCTGGCCCGGCTGCCCAAGGACGACCGCCGCTACTACGAGCGCCAGCGCAAGGCCTACGGCGAGACCGGCGGCGCCGAGCCGCTGGCCAAGGGCGAGGCCATCGTGGCCAAGGCCGCGACGTTGATCGACGGCTGGGCCGATGCCGACGCCGAGGCCCTGCTCGGCCACCTGCGCGGCAGCGGCCGCACCATCCTGCCCGAGCCGCAGGCGCTGCACACGGAAGTGACCACCCTGCCCGGCCTGGACGGCGGCAAGATGAGCAAGAGCGTGGGCAACACGATCCTCATGCGCGACGCGCCGCAGGAGGTGGCGCGCAAGATCCGCGGCATGACCACCGACCCCGCGCGCGTGCGCCGCACCGACCCCGGCGAGCCCGAGAAGTGCCCGGTGTGGCAGTTCCACAAGGTCTACAGCGACGCCGCGACGCAGGACTGGGCAGCCCAGGGCTGCCGCAGCGCCGGCATCGGCTGCCTGGACTGCAAGCAGCCGGTGATCGACGCCGTGGTCCGCGAACAAGCCCCGTGGCGCGAGCGCGCCGAGGCCTACCTGGCCAACCCGAAGCAGGTGCACTGGATCGTCGAGATGGGGACCGAGCGCGCGCGCACGGTGGCGCGCCAGACCATGAAGGACGTGCGCACGGCCATGGGCCTGGCGTACTGAAGCCGATCAGCCCACCAGACCGCCATGGCGCTGCAAACCATCGAACTGAACCCGGCCTCGCCGCCCCGGGCCACCGTCATCGTCCTGCACGGCCTGGGCGCCGACGGCACCGACTTCCTGCCCATGGCCGACGAGCTCGACCTGGCACCGGTGGGCGCGGTGCGCTACCTGCTGCCGCGTGCACCGGTGCGCCCGGTCACGATCAACGGCGGCCACCGCATGCGCGCCTGGTACGACATCCTGGGTGCCGACCTCGTGCGGCGCGAAGACGCCGCCGGCCTGCGCGAGACCATCGGCCTGGTGCAGCAGCTCATCGATGCCGAGGTGGCGCGCGGCATGCCGGCGCGGCGCATCGTGCTGGCCGGCTTTTCGCAGGGCTGCGCCATCGCGCTGGGTGCAGGCCTGCGCCACCCTGAACGCCTGGCGGGGCTGGCCGGCCTGTCGGGCTACCTGCCGCTGGCCGAGACCACCGCCGCCGAGCGCCAGCCGTCCAACCACGGCACGCCGGTGTTCCTGGCCCACGGCACGCGCGACGGCGTGGTGCCTCTGGCGCGCGGCCAGGCCGGGCGCGACCTGCTGCAGTCGCTGGGCCAGCCGCTGGAGTGGCACGAGTACCCGATGGAGCACTCGGTCTCGATCGACGAGGTGCGCGATCTGCAGGCCTGGCTGCGCCGCGTGCTGGCCTGACCTCGGCCCTTCCGTCATTCCTCGAGGAGTCCCTTTATGCCATACGCCGGCCCGGCCCGTCTTGCACTCTGCATCGCCGTGTTCGGCGCGGCCGGCCTGGGCGCCCTGCCCGGCACCGCACCGGCCGCGCACGCCCAGGCGCCCCAGGTGCGCACCCAGGCCCCGGGCTACTACCGGCTGATGGTGGGCAAGTTCGAGATCACCGCGCTGTCCGACGGCACGGTCAAGCTGCCGGTGGACCAGCTGCTGACGCACACCACGCCGGCGCAGGTCGACCGGATGCTGGCGCTGGATCACCTCAGCCCGCCGGTGGAGACCTCGGTCAACGGCTTCCTCGTCAACACCGGCCGCCAGCTGGTGCTGATCGACACCGGCGCGGCCGGCCTGTTCGGCCCCACGCTGGGCCGGCTGGTGGCCAACCTGCAGGCCGCCGGCTACCGCCCCGAGCAGGTGGACGAGATCCTGATCACCCACATGCACGCCGACCACGTGGGCGGCCTGGCCACGCCCGACGGCAAGGCGGTGTTCCCGAACGCGATCGTTCGCGCAAGCCAGCAAGACGCCGACTATTGGCTGAGCGAAAAGAACCTGCAGGCTGCCAAGCCCGACGAGCAAGGGGCGTTCCGCAACGCGATGGCCTCGCTCAAGCCGTATGTCGACAGCGGCCGCTTCAAGCCCTTCAGCGGCGCCACCGATCTGCTGCCCGGCCTGCGCGCCGTGCCCGCGCCCGGCCACACGCCCGGCCACACGATCTACCTCGCCGAAAGCGAGGGCCAGCGCATCGCCTTCTGGGGCGACCTGCTGCACGTGGCGGCGGTGCAGTTCGCCCAGCCCCAGGTGACGATCGCCTTCGACAGCGACGCCCGGCAGGCCGAGCCGTCGCGGCTGAAGAACTTCGCCGACGCCGCCCGGCAAGGCTACCTGGTGGCCTTCGCGCATGTGTCGTTCCCCGGCATCGGCCACCTGCGGGCGCAGGGCCGCGGCTATGTCTGGCAGCCGGTGAACTACAGCGCCACGCCCTGACCACCGCGACCCGAGCGCCGGCACCGGACCGAGGGACATTGCCCGGATGCAGCTCGTCCGCCCCACGCGCGCCCATCTGCCGGGGTATGTGGCCGCACTCGAGCGTGGCTGGTCGCCCTCCCATTCGCGCGGTGCCGCCGAAGCGCACGAGGCGCTGGCCCGCATCGCCCAGGACACCGACGGGTTCCTGGCGCTGATGGACGACGCCCAGGCGCGCGGTCCGGCCGTGACCCTGCCCGACGGCACGCTGCGCCCGCGCATCCCCGGCCTGCAGCGCTGGATCTGGGACGACGCGGCAGGCGACCCCGGCTTCGCCGGCAGCATCGGTCTGCGTTGGATGAAGGACGGCGCGCCGCTGCCGCCGCATGTGCTGGGACACATCGGCTACGCCGTCGTGCCCTGGAAGCAGCGGCGCGGACTGGCCACGCGGGCCCTGGCGCTGATGCTGCCCATCGCGCGGGCCCAGGGCCTGCATGAAGTCGAGATCACCACCGACCCCGACAACCGGGCCTCGCAACGCGTCATCACCGCCAATGGCGGCGTGCTGGTGGAGACGTTCGACAAGGGCGAGCCCTACGGTCACCAGCGCGGGCTGCGCTTTCGCATCGAGCTGGCCCGCGCGACGCTGCCGGGCCCGGGCCTGACGCCGGCGTGAGGCCCGGGCGGGATCCGCGCGGGGTCGGTGCGCGATGCCGATGAGGCGGGCCCGATGGCGACCCCGCGCCGGCCTCAACCGAAGCGGCCCTGCAGAAACCACGGGCCGTCCCCGGCCGGGGCCGGCAAGCGTGTGCGGTACACCCACACCAGGGAGCCGTCGGCCGCCTGGGCGATGTAGTAGTCGCGCAGCGCCGGCTCGCCGTCCCACCAGCCGGTCTCGATGCGTTCGGGGCCGCTCACCAGTTGCAGCGGCTGGCCTTCGAGCTGCGGCAGCTCGTCGCGCTCGGCCAGGGGCAGCGGCTCGGGCAGCAGCCATACCGGACGGTGCGCCGGCAGGGCCGGCGCGGCGGCCTGGGCCACCCGCCCGGCCGCCGGCCCGGGAACCAGCCGCCCGGCCGCCGCCCGGCCCTGCGCCGGCCGCGTGC
>JAGWLO010000031.1 GCA_028872015.1 Burkholderiales bacterium
AGTCGCTTGGAGGTTCTATGGGTACGGCAGACGAGTCCCTGAGGAAAACCGCCCTGGTGACCGGCGCAAGCGGCGGCATCGGGCGCGCGCTAGCCCTGGAATGTGTTCGTCGCGGCCTGCGCGTTGTGGCAGTTGGCCGCAACTCGGAGGAACTGGCGTCCTTGTCGAGCTCGGCTGGCGGGCCGCAGGGTTCGATCATCGCTGTCTCCCATGATCTCCTCGCCCCCGGATCGACCGCCACTTTGGTGGACTTTCTGCAGCGCCGCGACATTACGGTCGACCTTTTGATCAACTGCGCGGGCCGAGGACTCCTTGCACCATTCGACTCTGTCGCAGCAGATGCGCAAAGAGATGTCCTGCGCCTCAACTTCGAGGTGCCAATCGAGTTGACTCACGCCCTGTTGCCGGCACTGAAGACAAGACGCGGCGCAGTTCTCAACATCGCCTCGCTCGTGGCGTTCCTGCCCGCTCCCGGCTTGTCGATGCTCGCTGCCTCAAAGACGGCGCTCGTCAGCTGGTCAGTTGCGCTGCGGCGAGAACTGCTGGGCACCGTGTCGGTGACCGCGTTCTGTCCCGGCGTCACGCGGACCGCGTTCCTACAGCGAGCCGGGATGGCGCATCTGCAACTGGAACGGTCGTTCATCGCAACGTCACCCGCTGTCGTGGCAGCAAAGGCGCTCGACGCGGTCGGGAGGAACAAGGCAGTGGCGTTCGCGACGCCCATCGACCGCGTGGCCGCGTTAGTCTGCAAGCTGCTGCCTGGGTGGGCCTCGGCGGCGGCTGTGGCCCACTTGCTCGGACAGTTCAAACGTGCAAGTTCCGGGAGCACGTGAGGCACGACTCCGCTGCCGCATGTGAGCTTCAGTCCAGGCCCTCCGCGAGCGTCTGAATTGCTTGCTGAAGAGGACTGCCAGCCGCGACCTTCGCTCCGCCCCCTACCGTCACCCGACGCTGAAGGTCGGCCGGATCTCGAGCGATGGAATTCCGCGCGAATCCACTTCCGAACCCCCGTCGTTCTCCGTCTACGCTGACAGTGAGGCCACGGAGCGCCTGCGCAGGAGACCGGAAGATGAAACGAGGCCTGACCTACGCCGAAGCGATGGACTCCGCAGTCGTCAAGCTGCCTGAGCATCTGGCGCGCATGGTGTTGTTCACCCTGAACACCGGCGCGCGCGACGAGGTGGTCTGCAGTCCCAGGTGGGACTGCGAGATCCAAGTGCCGGAGTTGGGTGTTAGCGAGTTTGAAGTGCCGGCCGCCAGCGTGAAGGGAGGGCGCCGGTCGCGACTGTTGGTATGCAACAGCGCGGCGCAGGCCGTTGTCGAATCAGTGGGCGGCGAGCACGACGAGTACGTCTTCGTGTACCAGCGGCGCAAGCGCGACGGAAGTTCCGGCGATGGCCGGCCGCATCGGGTCGACACGATGAACAACACCGCGTGGCAGCGGGCTCGCACGCAGGCCGGCCTGGGCGATCTGCATGTCCACGACCTGCGCCACACCACGGGCATGCGCCTGCGGGAGGCGGGAGTCAGCGAGTCGACGAGAGCCGACATCCTGTGGCACATCAACCCGGCGATGGCGCACCACTGCAGCATGGCGCAGATCGTCGAGCTGCACGGTGCCCTGGAAAAGATCAAGGCCGACAGCGGTGCGTGGAACAAGAGCCTGGCGACGCTGAAGCTCGAACAACAGGCGGTCAAGCGGGGCACGAGTCCCGCAAAAGTCCCGCAGCAAAGAAAGACGGTTAGAGGCCGGATCATCTAACCCTTTGATCTAGAAGGAAAATCTGGTGCGTCTGGCAGGATTCGAACCCACGACCCCTTGGTTCGATGCCAAGTCATCAGGCATCGCGGCCAGCATGCGGCCGACATAAGTGGTCGCTGACATGACGACCCTCGACCTCTCGGAAGCTGCGCAGCTCCTCAAGGTGCACCCGAAGACGCTCCAGAAGCTGGCCCGACTTGGTGCCGTGCCGAGCTGCAAGGTGGGTCGCGCCTGGGTGTTCGTTGAGCACTTGCTCCTTGAGCACCTGGTGTCAGAATCGCTGACGCGTGCGTCCGTGGTCGAACATCAGGAGCAATCCAAATGCCGATCTATAGACGCAAGGACTCACCGTACTGGTGGGTCAAGTTACCGCCCATCCGGGGTGAATCGAAGCCTTTACAGCAAAGCGCTGGGACTGCCAACCGACGAGAGGCGCAAGAGGTCCACGACCGACTTGCGCACGACCGCTGGGAGCAAGAACGCGTTGGAGTGAAGGCTCGGCACGACTGGCAGGAGGCGGCCGAGCGATGGATCTTGGAAACGAAGCACAAGGCCTCGCACGGTGACGACATCGCAAAGCTTCGCTGGCTCCACCCTTACCTGGGAGACAAACAGCTCGACGAGATCGACCGGACGCTGATCGACAGGATCAAGTTCGACCGCGAGAAGCTCGCCACTGCCGGCACGACCAACCGCTACCTCGCCCTCATCCGCGCCATCCTGCGGCGCGCCTGTAACGAGTGGGAGTGGATCGACCGGGCACCCAAGATCAAGCTGTTCAAGGAAGCCGAAGGCCGTGTGCGGTCGCTGACTGTCGCGGAGTTCGAGTCGCTGCTCAAGGAGCTGCCCGAGCACCTGGCCGACATGGCGGTGTTCGCGGTGGCCACCGGGCTGCGGCAGGCCAACGTGAAGGGTTTGGAGTGGCAGTACGTCGACCTCGGCCGGCGTCATGCCTGGATACCCGGCGCGAGGCACAAGAACGGCAAGCCGCACTCGGTGCCCTTGAACGAGATGGCGCTCTCGGTGCTACGGAAGCAGATCGGCAAGCACCCCTCGCGGGTGTTCACCTTCCGAGGTGAGCCGGTCAGCCAGGTCAACACCAAGGCGTGGACTGCGGCGCTCAAGCGGGCCGGGATCGAGGACTTCAAGTGGCACGACCTGCGGCACACCTTCGCGACCTGGCACCGCCAGGCCGGGACACCGACCTACGAGCTCCAGCGGCTCGGCGGCTGGAAGACCGGGGCGATGGTCGAGCGCTACGCGCATGTGGCGCCCGAGGCGCTGCAGGGCGCGGCCGACCGGCTTGATGGTTTTAGCGGCTACGAAATAGCTACGCCGCAAAAGCCAACGGCCTAGGAGAAGCTCCTAAGCCGTTGATTTTGTTGGTGGGCCCTGACAGATTCGAACTGTCGACCAACGGATTAAGAGTCCGCTGCTCTACCAACTGAGCTAAGAGCCCGGGATGCGACTATCGCGTGGTGGGTCGTGCGTGACTCGAACACGCGACCAACGGATTAAAAGTCCGCTGCTCTACCGACTGAGCTAACGACCCGTCCGCAGAGCCTCTCATTATAGCCAGAACGCGCGGGATCACGAGGCGGTGGCGGCGCCGATCGCCCAGGCCGCGGCCTCGCCCGCGGCCACCATGCCGAAGCTGGCGGTGACCATCACGCTGGAGCCGTAGCCGTGACAGTTGAGGCCGCTGTCGATCGTGCCGTCCCGGCTGCCCGGCGCCTGTGCGGCTGCCCGGGCCGGCGGCGCGGCCACGGCTTCGCGCGAGTACACGCAGCGCAGGCCGATGCGGCCCTGGCGCGCCGCGCCGGCATGGCGGCGCAGGCGCTGGCGCAGGCTGGCCAGCAACGGGTCGTGGCTGACCTCCGCCAGGTCGGCCACCGCCACGTCCTGCGCCCGCCGCTTGCCGCCGGCCGCACCCACGCACACCAGGGGCCGCGCCTCGCGCAGCGCCCAGGCGGCCATCGCGGCCTTGGCGCGCACCTGATCGCAGGCGTCCAGCACCACGTCCACCGGCTCGGGCAGCACGGCCGGCCAGTTGTCGGCGTCGACGAAGGCGTCGACCACCTGCACGTCGCAGCCCGGGTGGATGTCGCCGATGCGCTCGCGCAGGGCCTGCCCCTTGTGCTGGCCCAGCGTACGCCCCAGGGCCTGCACCTGGCGGTTGATGTTCGACTCGGCGATGTGGTCCAGGTCGATCAGCACCAGCCGCGCCACGCCGCTGCGCGCCAGCGCCTCGGCGGCCCAGGCGCCGACGCCGCCGAGCCCGATCACCGCCATGCTCGCCGCGCGCAGGCGAGCGTAGCCGGCATCGCCGTAGAGCCGCCGCAGGCCGCCGAAGCGGCGTTCGAGGTCGGCGTCGAACACGGGGCGAACGCGGACGAGGCGCAGCAGGCGCCTAGCGCAGCGCGCCCAGGCGCTCCTTGCCCGCGCGCGCGGCGTCGGACTGCGGGTAGTTCTTCAGCAACTCGCCCAGCGTGCGCCGCGCCGCCTTGGTCTCCTTCATCTCGGCCTGGCTGTTGGCCATCGCCAGCAGCGCGTCGGGCGCGTGCGGGCTGTCGGGCGCCGCGGTCACGTAGGCGCGGAAGGCGGCGATCGCGCCCTTGTAGTCGCGCTTGCCGTACAGCGCATTGCCCAGCCAGAAACGCACCGAGTCGGCGTAGCCGCTGCCGGGATAGGCGCTCTGGAACGCGGTCAGCAGCTGGGCCGACTTGTCGAAGTCGCCGCCGCGGATCGCGGCGATGGCGTCGTCGTAGGCGCGCTTCTCGCCGGGGGTGACGGTGAAGTCGCGCCCGTCCACGCTGACCTTGGTCGGCTCGAGCTTGCGCAGCCGGTCGTCGAAGGCCTGCGTGGTGTCCTGCTGCTTGCGCTGCAGGTCGGAGAGGTCGCGCGCCAGCTGCTCCTTGTCGCCGCGCAGCTTGGCGATCTGGCTGCGCAGGTCCTCGAGCTGGTTGCTCATGTCCAGCAGGCTGCGCCGCAGCGCGTTCATCTGCTCGGCGCTGGCCGCCGCGGCGTCCGCCTGCGCCTTGCCCTGGTCTTCGAGCGCGGTGATGCGGTTGCGCAGGTCGACGATGGCCTTGCGCGCCTCGTCGTCGTCGAACAGGCCGGCATGGGCGGTGCCGGCGGCCAGGCTCAGCACCAGCCCGAAGGCCAGGGCCAGCCAGGCCGGGGTGCGCGATCGGGGCAAAGTCATCTCACTGATCCTTCAGTTCGGCGCGCCGGTTCTGGGCCCAGGCCGCCTCGTCGTGCCCGTCGACCGCCGGGCGTTCCTTGCCGAAGCTCACCGCCTCGAGCTGCCGGGCCGGCGCGCCCAGCAGAACGAGCACGCGCAACACCGCTTCGGCGCGCTTCTGGCCGAGGGCCAGGTTGTACTCGCTGCCGCCGCGCTCGTCGGTGTGGCCTTCGATCACCAGCCGGCCGGTCGGCCGCGCCGCCAGCGCCTTGGCTTCGGCCTCGAGCAGGCCCTGGTACTCGGGCTTGATGGCGAAGCTGTCGTAGTCGAAGTAGACGACCTTGGGCGCGCCGGCCGCCCCCGCACCCCCGCCACCGCCGCCGGCCCCGCTCGTCGCGTCCAGGTTGACGCCGGCCACGCGCGACTGCGGCAGCACGCCGCCCGCGTCGGCCCCGCCGCCGGCACCGCCGGAGCGGCCTGCCGGACCGGAGCCCGGGCTCGACAGCGTGCGCGCTTCCACCGGTGCCGCCACGGTGGGCGTGGATTCGCACCCCGCGAGCAGGCCACCCAGGGCCGCCAGGCCCGCGGCCAGCAACGCCCAGCGCGCGGCGCCGGCGCGCTGCGGGCGCCGTCCGGCGCCGTGGGTCGGGCCGACGGGATCGTCTGCGTCATCGTCCATAGGGCCCCCAGGCCGGTTCGCGCACATCGGGACTGCGGCTGTACAGCCGCGTCTTGATCTTGCCGTCCAGCGTGGTCGTCATCAGCACGCCGGCGCCCCCGCTGCGGGTGGCGTACATGATGAGCTGGCCGTTCGGCGCGAAGCTCGGGCTCTCGTCGTCCTGCGTGTCGGTGATGGATTGGGTGGTGCCGCTGGCCAGGTCCATCAGCATCAGGTGGAAGCTGTTGCCCTGGCGCGTGATGTAGGCCAGCTGCTTGCCGTCGGGGCTGATCGCGGGGCTGATGTTGTAGTCGCCGTCGAAGGTGATGCGCTGCACCGCCCCGCCCGCCAGCGGCACGTTGTAGACCTGCGGGCCGCCGCCGCGGTCGCTGACGAAATACAGGCTGCGGCCATCGGGCGCGAACAGCGGCTCGGTGTCGATGCTGGAACCCTGGGTCACGCGCGTGGGCGCGCCGCCCCCGGCTGGCACCGTGTAGATCTGCGACGAGCCGCTGCGCGACAGCACCACCGCCAGCAGGCTGCCGTCGGGCGACCACGCCGGCGCGCTGTTGGAGCCGCGGTAGTTGGCGACGATGCGGCGCTGGCCCGTGATCAGGTCCTGCGTCCAGACCACGGCCTTCTGCGTCTCGAACGACACGTAGGCCAGCTTGCGTCCGTCGGGCGACCAGGCCGGCGAGATGATGGGCTCGGGGCTGGACAGCGCCACCTGCGCGCCCTCGCCGTCGGCATCGGTCACGAAGAGCGTGGAGCGCCGGCCCTGGCGCGCCACGTAGGCGATGCGGGTGGCATTGACCCCGCGCACGCCGGTGAACTTCTGGTAAATCTCGTCGGCCACGCGGTGCGCGGCCAGCCGCAGGTCGGCCGCCGGCACCACCTTGCTCTGGCCCAGCATCTGGTCGCCCTTGACCGCATCCCACAGCCGGTAGCGGACGTCGAAGCGGCCATCGGCCAGCCGCGTCACCGAGCCCGCGGCCAGCGCGTCGGCGCCTGCGGCGCGCCAGGGGCCGAGATCCACCGCGCTGGTCTCGTCGAGCTTGGCATCGGTGGGAATGATGCGGAACACGCCGCTGCGCTCGAGGTCGGCGCGGATCACCTGCGAGATCGCCACGCCCGAGGCCGATTCGTCGCGGAACGCGGCCAGCGCCAGCGGGATCTGGGTGGCGCCCACGCCCGCGATCTCGACCCGGAACTCGGCCGCCACCGGCCGCGCCGCCAGCAGGCCCAGACCCAGCAGCATCAACGTCGCCGCCACGGCGCGGAGGGGCGCGCCAGCCCTGGATGCGAATCCGGTGTACAGCCTTTGCATGACGGGGATTGTAGGCAGCGCGGATTGGCGCCCGGCCGCCCGGCGGCGCAGCGCCGGGGGCCCGGGCGGGCGCCGCGATAATCACGCCAACCGCCCATGCCCACACTCCTGCAGCGATTCGCGCGCCTGCTGCCCTACATTCGCGCCAGCCGGGCCGGCCTGGTGGCGGCGTTGTGCGGCGCCATCGTCAGCGCCGCCACCGAGCCGATGATCCCGGCGCTGATGAACCGGCTGCTCGACCAGGGCTTCAGCCGCGGCCAGCTCGCGCTGTGGCTGGTGCCGCTGGCGATCATCGGCCTGTTCGGGCTGCGCAGCATCGCCGGTTTCCTGGCCCAGTACGGGCTGGCCTGGACCGCCAACCGCGCCGTGCTGATGTTGCGCGAGCGCATGTTCGCGCGGCTGCTGGCCAGCGCGCCGGCGCTGTTCACGCAGAAGTCCGCCAGCGGCATGACCAACACCCTGGTCTACGAATCACAGACCGGCGTGACGATCCTGGTCAGCTCGCTGCTGACCCTGGTGCGAGACTCGCTCACCCTGCTGGCGCTGCTGATCTACCTGCTGACCCTGAACTGGCAGCTGACGCTGTTCGTGGGGCTGCTGTTTCCGGCCGTGGCGCTGGCGATGCGGGCCCTGGGCCGGCGCCTGCACCGGCTCACCGTCGAGGGCCAGACCGCCACCGACGAGCTGGCCTACGTGGTCGAAGAGAACATGCTGGCCTGGCGCATCGTGCGCCTGCACGGCGCCGAGGCGGCCCAGGGCCGGCGCTTCATGGCGCGCGCCGACCGCGTGCGCCGGCTCATGATCAAGGCCGTGGTGGCCGGCGGCACCATGACCCCGGTGACGCAGATCATGGCCGCCTGCGCGCTGTCGGCCGTCATCGTGCTGGCGCTGCTGCAAAGCCGCAGCGGCGGCGCCTCGGTGGGCAGCTTCGTGGCCTTCGTGATGGCGATGCTGCAGCTGGTGACGCCGGTCAAGCACCTGTCGGACGTGATGGCGCCGCTGACGCGGGGCCTGGCGGCGGTGGAGCGAGGGCTCGACCTCATCGAGCACAGCCCGGCCGAGGTGGGCGGCGGCTTCGACGCCGGCCGCGCGCGCGGCGAGATCGTGTTCGAGCAGGTCAGCGTGCGCTACCGCGACGACGGCCGGGCCGCCGTCGATGCGCTCAGCCTGCGCGTGCACGCGGGCGAGACGGTGGCCCTGGTCGGGCCCTCGGGCGCGGGCAAGACGACGCTGGTGAACCTGCTGCCGCGCTTCATCGAGCCCAGCGCCGGCCGCATCACGCTCGACGGCGTGGCCCTGGCCGACTGGGACATGCACGCGTTGCGGCGCCAGTTCGCGCTCGTCAGCCAGGACGTGGTGCTGTTCAACGACACCGTGGCCGCCAACGTGACGCTGGGCGCGGAGATGCCGCGCGAGGCCGTGCGCGACGCGCTGCGTGCGGCCAACCTGCTCGACTTCGTCGAGACCCTGCCGCAGGGACTGGACACCCCCATCGGCCACAATGGAAGCCAGTTCTCGGGCGGCCAGCGCCAGCGGCTGGCGATCGCGCGCGCGGTGGCCAAGGACGCGCCGGTGCTGATCCTCGACGAGGCCACGTCGGCGCTGGACAGCGAGTCCGAGCGCGCCGTGCAGGATGCGCTCGACCGCCTGATGCGGGGCCGCACCACGCTCGTCATCGCGCACCGCCTGTCCACCATCGAGCATGCCGACCGCGTGCTGGCGATGGAGTCGGGCCAGCTCGCCGAGCAGGGCACGCACGCCGCGCTGCTGGCGGCCGGCGGCCTGTATGCCCGGCTGCACGCGATGCAGTTCAGAACCTGACCGGAGAAGCGACCGATGAGCCTCGACGCCCCGCCCTCGACCCCGATCTCGCGCTACCCCGTGCCCGAGCTGAAGGACCTGCCCGAAGACCTGCGCACGCGCATCCTGGCGGTGCAGGACAAGGCTGGCTTCGTGCCCAACGTGTTCCTGGCCCTGGCCCATCGGCCGGCCGAGTGGCGCGCGTTCATGGCCTACCACGACGCGCTGCTGCTGAAGGAAACCGGCTCGCTGACCAAGGGCGAGCGCGAGATGATCATCGTGGCCACCTCGGCCGCCAACCAGTGCCTGTACTGCGTGGTGGCGCACGGCGCGATCCTGCGCATCCACGAGAAGAAGCCGCTGCTGGCCGACCAGGTGGCGGTGAACCACCGCAAGGCCGACATCACGCCGCGTCAGCGCGCCATGCTGGACTTCGCGCTGAAGGTGTGCACCGAATCGCAGCGCATCGACGAGGCCGACTTCGACGCGCTGCGGGCCCACGGTTTCAGCGATGAAGACGCCTGGGACATCGGCGCCATCACCGCCTTCTTCGGGCTGTCCAACCGGATGGCCAACCTCACCGGGATGCGGCCGAACGACGAGTTCTACCTGATGGGGCGGGTGGCCAAGACCAAGGCTTGAGCCCGGGCATGCCCTCAGGGCAACTGCTGCAGCGCGCGGATCCGGTCCTCGATCGGGGGGTGGCTGGCCAGCAGCGCCATCACCCCGCCTGGCCGGCCGTTGATGCCCATGGCGGCCACGCTCTTGGGCAACTCGCCGGACTGTAGCCCGCCCAGCCGCGCCAGCGCATTGATCATGGGCTGGCGGCGCCCCAGCAGCGTGGCCGAGCCGGCATCGGCGCGGAACTCGCGCCGGCGCGAAAACCAGGCCACGATGATCGCGGCCAGCACGCCCAGCACCAGGTCGAGCACGACAGTGGTGACCAGGTAGCCGATGCCCACGCCGTCGCGGTCGTTGCGCAGCAGCACGCGGTCGACGAAGTAGCCGATCACGCGCGACAGGAACACGACGAAGGTGTTCATCACGCCCTGGATCAGCGTCAGGGTGACCATGTCGCCGTTGGCGATGTGGCTGATCTCGTGGCCCAGCACCGCCTCGACCTCGTCGCGCGTCATGCCGCGCAACAGGCCGGTGGACACCGCCACCAAGGCCGAGTTCTTGAACGCGCCGGTGGCGAAGGCATTCGGCTCACCCTCGTACAACGCCACCTCGGGCATGCCGATGCCGGCCTGCGTGGCCAGCTTCTGCACCGTGCCGACCAGCCAGCGGTGGGTGGCGTCGGGCGAGTCGTTGATGATCTGCGCGCCGGTGGACCATTTGGCGATCGGCTTGCTCATCAGCAGCGAGACGAAGGCGCCGCCGAAGCCGAAGACCAACGCAAAGCCCAGCAGCAGCCCGGGCTGCAGGCCGTTGGCCGTGAGAAAGCGGTTCACGCCCAGCAGGCTGGCGGCCACGCTCAGCACGAGCATCACGGCCAGGTTGGTGGCGACGAACAGCAGGATGCGTTTCATGGCAAGGCGGGCCGCGGCGGGCCGGTGGCGTTTCGGAACGGCTTGGAGTTGGGGATGCGGGCCGAGGTTTCAAGCCGCCGCGCGCTCCCCCCAAAGGGCGTTCAGCGCCGCAGCCGCACCTGCGAGGGCTTGTCGGGCGGCAGCAGCTCGAAGCGGTCGTGCAACTGCGAGAACAGCTTCAGCGACGAGCTGTTCTTGCCCAGCAACTGCGCCTCGCGCAGGCGCTGCACGGCCACGTTCAGGGCCAGCGCCTGCCCGGCGGCGAGCTCGGGCAGGCAGGCCAGCACGGCGGCGACCGAGGTGCTGCCGCGGTGGGCGGCCTCGGGTGCCGGGCCAGACGGCGCAGACGCAGCAGGAGGAGCCGGCGGGGCCGGGGGCGCGGGCGGCGGCGCATCGGCCAGCACCTCGACGATGCGCTCGGCCACCGCAGCCGTCTTGCGCGCCGCGGTCTTGCGGGCCGGCGCCTTCTTGGCCGCCGGCGTCTTGGCAGACGTCTTGGCGGCCGCCTTCTTCGCCGGCGGCTTCTTCGCCGCCGGTGCCTTGGCCGGCGCGCGCCGGGCCGCCGTGCGCGCCGGTGCCGCCGCGCCGCTGGCGGCGTGGTGTTCGAGCACGGTGAAGTCGTCGTAGGCGTCCTGCGTCTCGTCGCCGGTCTTGCCCTGCTGGCCGATGCCGCGCACCACGCAGCCCTTCTCGCGCAGCCGCGCCACCAGTGGTGCGAAATCGGAATCCGACGAAGCGATCACCACCACGTCGGGCCGCTCGGCCAGCACGAGGTCGATCGCGTCCACCGCCAGCGCGATGTCGGTGGAGTTCTTGCCGGCGGCCAGGTTCACCATCGGCTTGATCGACAGCCGCTTGAAGATCGCCTGGTGCTTGACCGCACTCTCGGCCGTGCAGTAGGCGCGCCGCACGTGCAGCCCGCCGTGCTGGTTGAGCAGCAGCTTGACCGCCTGCTCCATCACATCCACCGAGATGTTGTCGGCGTCGATCAGCAGCATCACGCGTTCTTGGCTCATGGCAGCTTCCAGGTCAGGGTTTCGCCGGCGCGCAGCGGCTTGATCGACGCGTCGCCGAACGGCAGCGCCTCGGGCAGGGTCCAGCGCTCGCGCCGCAGCGTGACCGTGCCGCGGTTGCGCGGCAGGCCGTAGAAATCGGCGCCGTGGAAGCTGGCGAAGCCTTCCAGCCGGTCCAGCGCCCCGGCGGCCTCGAAGGCCTCGGCATACAGCGCCAGCGCCGCCGGGGCCGTGAAGCAGCCGGCGCCGCACACGCTCTGCTCCTTCATCGCCGCGGCGTGCGGCGCGCTGTCGGTGCCGAGGAAGAACTTCGCGCTGCCCGAGGTGGCCGCACGCACCAGCGCCTGGCGGTGGCGCTCCTTCTTCAGCACCGGCAGGCAGTAGTAGTGCGGCCGCAGCCCGCCGGTGAAGAGCGCGTTGCGGTTGAACAGCAGGTGGTGCGCGGTGATCGTGGCCGCCAGGCCGGCATCGGCCTCGGCCACGACCTGCGCGGCCTCGGCGGTGGTGATGTGCTCGAGCACGATCTTCAGGGCCGGGAAGTCGCGCCGCAGCGGCTGCAGCACGCGGTCGATGAAGACGGCTTCGCGGTCGAAGATGTCGATCCCGGCGTCGGTGACCTCGCCGTGCACCAGCAGCAGCATGCCCTCGCGCTGCATCGCCTCGAGCACGCCGTGCACGTGCCGCAGGTCGGTGACGCCGGCGTCGCTGTGGGTGGTGGCGCCGGCGGGGTAGAGCTTGACGGCGACGACGCCGGCGTCGCGCGCGCGCCGGATCTCGTCGGGCGCGGTACGGTCGGTCAGGTACAGCGTCATCAGCGGCGTGAAGTCGGCCCCGGCCGGCAGCGCGGCCAGGATGCGGTCGCGGTAGGCCAGGGCCTGCGCCGTGGTCGTCACCGGCGGCCGCAGGTTGGGCATCACGATGGCGCGAGCGAACTGCCGCGCCGTGTAGGGCAGCACGGCGGCCATCGCCGCGCCGTCGCGCAGGTGCAGGTGCCAGTCGTCGGGGCGGGTGAAGGTCAATGCGTCGGGCATGCGCAGGATTGTCCCATCGCCCGCCACGCCGCCCGGCGCCTCAGTGCTGCAGGATCTTCGACAGGAAGTCCTTCGCCCGCGGCGAGCGCGCGTCGGGGTTGCCGAAGAAATCGTCGCGCGTGCAGTCCTCGACGATCCGGCCGGCGTCCATGAAGATCACGCGGTGGCTCACCTTGCGCGCGAACCCCATCTCGTGCGTGACGCACATCATGGTCATGCCCTCGTTGGCCAGCTGCACCATCACGTCGAGCACCTCGCCCACCATCTCGGGGTCGAGCGCGCTGGTGGGCTCGTCGAACAGCATCACGATCGGGTCCATGCTGAGCGCGCGCGCGATCGCCACCCGCTGCTGCTGGCCGCCCGAGAGCTGGCCCGGGAACTTGTCCTTGTGCACCATCAGGCCGACGCGGTCGAGCATCTTCAGACCGCGCGACTGGGCGTCGTCGGCGCTGCGGCCCAGCACCTTGGTCTGCGCCAGCGTCAGGTTCTCGGTGACGCTCAGGTGCGGGAACAGCTCGAAGTGCTGGAACACCATGCCCACGCGCGCACGCAGCTTGGGCAGGTTGGTCTTGGGGTCGGACAGGCTGATGCCGTCGACGACGATGTCGCCCTTCTGAAACGGCTCCAGCGCGTTGACGGTCTTGATCAGCGTGCTCTTGCCCGAGCCCGAGGGGCCGCAGACGACGACCACCTCGCCCTTCTGGATGGTGGTGCTGCAGTCGGTCAGCACCTGGAAGCTGCCGTACCACTTGCTGACGCTCTTGATGTCGATCACGACGGACTCCTCAACGGATGATGGCGATCCGGGCCTGCAGCCGCCTGACGGCCATCGACAGGCTGGAACAGATCGCGAAATACACGACCGCCGCGACGAGGTAGGTCTCGACCGGGCGGTTGAAGTTCTTGCCGGCGTTCTCGAAGCCCTTGAGCAGGTCGTAGGCGCCGATGGCATACACCAGCGAGGTGTCCTGGAACAGGATGATGGTCTGCGTCAGCAGCACCGGCAGCATGTTGCGCAAGGCCTGCGGCAGCACCACCAGCTGCATCGTCTGGCGGTAGTTCATGCCCACCGCATAGCCCGCATGCACCTGGCCGCGCGGCACGCTCTGGATGCCGGCGCGCATGATCTCGGCGTAGTAGGCAGCCTCGAACAACGTGAAGGTGATGAAGGCCGACCACTCGGCGCCCAGGGGCCGGCCGATGAGCAGCGGGATGAGCAGGAAGAACCACAGGATCACCATCACCAGCGGCACGCTGCGCATCAGGTTCACGTAGGCCGCCGCCGGCAGCACCAGGCCCGGCCGGCCCGACAGCCGCAGCAGCGCCAGCAGCGTGCCCAGCACGATGCCGCCCACCATGGCCACGCCCGTGAGCTGCAGCGAGAACAGGAAGCCCTTGAGGACGAAGTCGGACAGGACGCCCCAGGTGAGGAAGCCGAAGTCGAGGTTCACGTCAGGCCCCGCGCTTCACGGGCTGCCCAGCATGCCGGGCACGCGCAGGCGGCGCTCCACCGCCTGCATCACGCGGTTGACCGCGAACGCCGAGACGAAGTACAGCAGCGTCACGGCCAGGTACATCTGGATGTTCAGGCCGGTCTCTTCGCCGGCCTGCAGCGCGAACATCGTCAGCTCGGCCACGCTGACGGCGAACGCCACCGACGAGTTCTTGATGATGTTCATGGCCTCGCTGGTCAGCGGCGGGATGACGATGCGAAACGCCATCGGCAGCAGCACGTAGCGGTAGGTCTGGGGCAGCGTCAGCCCCATCGCCAGGCCGGCATGGCGCTGGCCGGCCGGCAGGCTCTGGATGCCGGCCTTCACCTGCTCGGCGATACGCGCCGAGGTGAAGAACCCGAGCGCGAACACCACCAGCACGAAGCTGGGCAGCGCCCGCAGCGACAGGAAGATCGACGGCAGCACCTGGTACCACAGGAAGATCTGCACCAGCAGCGGGATGTTGCGGAACAGCTCGGTCCAGGCATTGCCCAGCGCGACCAGCCGGCGGTCGGGCGCGGTGCGCAGGATGCCCACCGCCGAGCCGACGACGAAGGCCACGCCCAGCGCCAGGGCCGACACCGACAGCGTCCAGCCCCAGGCCGAGAGCAGCCAGTCGAGGTAGGTGACGTCGCGGCCGTGACCGATACAGCCGGCGATCACGTCACCGCTGGTGGTTTCCTTGCAGAAGGTCTGCCAATCCCAGGCCACGCCGCTCCCCTGCTACGCCTTGCGGCGCACCGCCAGTGGCGGCGCGCGGCCGGTCACTTCTTCTCGTAGTCCTCGACCGGCTTGTCGTTCGGGTGCGCCCAGGCGTACTGGGTGGCCGCGCTGGCGGGCAGGTTCAGCGCCGTGTTGGTGGGCGGGATCGGCTGCATGAACCACTTGTCGTAGAGCTTGGCGATCTCGCCCGACTTCATCATCGCGATGATGTGGTCGTCCACCGCCTTCTTGAACGCGGGGTCGTCCTTGCGCAGCATGATGGCGATGGGCTCCACCGACAGCGGCTCGCCGACGATCTTGAAGTCGGCCGGGTGCTTGGCCTTGGCGATGTTGCCGGCCAGGATCTGGCCGTCCATCACGAAGGCATCGGCGCGGCCCGATTCGAGCAGCAGGAAGCTGTCGGAGTGGTCCTTGCCGTACAGCTCCTTGAAGTCGATGCCCTTGGCGCGCTCGTTCTTGCGCAGCAGCAGCACCGAGGTCGTGCCGGTGGTGGTGGCCACCGTCTTGCCGGCCAGCTGGGCGATGGAGGTGATGCCCGAATTGGCCTTGACCGCGATGCGCACCTCCTCGACGTAGGTGGTGACGGCGAAAGCCGCTTCCTTCTGGCGAGCGGCGCTGTTGGTGGTGGAGCCGCACTCGAGGTCCACCGTGCCGTTGGCCACCAGCGGGATGCGGTTCTGCGAGGTCACCGGCTGGTACTTGATGTCGAGCCTGGCCAGGCCGAGCTGCTTCTGGATGTCGGCCAGCACGCGGCGGCAGATCTCGACGTGGAAGCCCACGTACTTGCCGTCGCCCAGCGTGTACGACAGCGCACCCGAGGATTCGCGCACCCCCATCGTCACGCTGCCGGTGGACTTGATCTTGGCCAGCGTGTCTTCGGCGTGCACCGGCAAGGCGGCCAGCGTGGCGGCGGCCAGGGCGGCCATCAACAGTGTCTTCATCGAATTCCTCCTCGTGCGCTCGGCATGGAGACGCCACGCCAGCGCGGATTCTAGGAAGCGGCGGGCGGCTGCCCCTTAAGCGTCAACCCGCGCTGGCCCGGCAGGGCATGCAAGCGCCGGGCCAGGACGGCGGCACCCTGCGGCGGCACCGCGCCGCTTCAAGCCGGTTCGCGCCGGCCCAGGTAGTCCCACAGGGCCTGCACGCCGGGCTTGACGTGGCGCGCCGCCTCCGGGCGCTCGCGGTAGATGCGCACCTCCATCGTCAACGCCAGCCGGCCGGGCTCGGCCGCCGGCACCAGGCGGCCCGCGGCCAGCTCCTGGCGCACCGAGCTGTGGGGCAGGAAGGCCAGGCCATGGCCTTCCAGCGCCATCGCCTTCAGGCCCTCGGCCATGTCGGTCTCGTAGATCGTCTCCAGCTGCAGCGGCTCGCCCGCCTGCTTGACGATCAGCTCGACCAGACGCGCCATGTACGCCCCCGGCGCGTAGCCCAGCAGGGGCACCCGCGCCTGCGGCGGCCCCGGCAGCGCGAACAGCGGCTCGCCGCCGGGCGCGGCCTTGGCGTAGGGCGCCAGCGTCTCGCTGCCCAGGCTGAGCATCTGGTAGCGCTCGTCGCCCAGCGGCAGCGGCTGCGAGGGGTGGTGGTAGGCGATCAGCAGGTCGCAGCCGCTCTCGGTCAGGCGCAGCACGGCGTCGTGCACGTTCAGCGCCGTGACGCGGGTCTTGATGGCGCCGAAGCCGCGGCGCAGGGCCATCAGCCAGTGCGGGAAGAAGGTGAAGGCCAAGGTGTGCGGCACCGCGAAGTCGATTGTGTCCTGGCCCGCGGCCTCGTGGCTGCGCATCAGGTTGCGCGTGGCGTGCAGCTCGTCGAGGATCTGCAGCGCCTGCGCGTGCAGCGTCTCGCCGGCGGGCGTGAGCCGCGTGGGGTAGGACGAGCGGTCGACGAGGTCGATGCCGGCCCAGGCCTCCAGGGCCTGGATGCGGCGCGAGAACGCCGGCTGGGTGACGTGCCGCAGCTGCGCCGAGCGCGAGAAGCTGCGCGTCTCGGCCAGGCTCACGAAGTCCTCGAGCCACTTGGTTTCCACAGGCAAGCAGTGTATCGGCGGCGCCCCGGCCAGGCCCGGCCGCGCCGGGGCGCTGCTATCCTGCCCCAAGGCCGTCGCGGCATCGGGGCGGCGGCCCTGCCCACCGCCCCGCCATCCCACCCGGAGCACAGCCATGACGCGACACGTGCACCCCGCCCTGATCGTCGGCGCCGCGGCGCTGCTCGGCGCGGCGGCACTGCCGGCGCGGGCGGCCAGCTCGGCGTCGTCGGCGGCGTCGGACAGCGCCTCGCAATCGGTGGGCAGCCTGTCCACCTCGCTGCAGACGTCGAGCAACGCCTCGTCGGGCGACGACCGGAAGGCGGCCGGCGACTACCGCATCGTCGACGTGGCCCGGGCGCCGGCCGAGCCGGGCGCGCTGCGGCTGACGCTGCAGGCGGTGGACCGCCCTGGTGCCGAGGGCGCGCTGGCGTTGACGCTGCCGCAGGCCACGGCCGAGCACGCGCGGCTGGCCGCGGGGCAGATCGTCAGCGCGCGCGCGCGGCCGTATGGCCTCGAATTCGCGCGCGGCGACGACGGGCAGGCGTTCTTCCTCGTGCTCGACGACGCCGCCTACCGCGACCTGCAGACCCGCGTCGTCAAGCTCTGAACGCCGCCTTGCGCCGAGCGGTGCGCCGGGGCGTCGGCCGGGTGGCGCGCCACGCCGCGCCGGCCGTGCTGGCACTGCTGCTGGGGCCCTGGAGCGCCTGCCGGGCCAGCGCGCTGGGGGCGTGCAACCCGCCGGCCGCGCTGAGCGTGTCCGAGCGCGACCGGATGCTGCAGTTCAGCGCCATCGTCAGGCAGGCGCTCGACGCCTCGGGCGCCGCAGCGGCGCTGGTCTCGCGCTCGGGCCTCGATCTCAGCCGCTTCGACCTGCGCTACTCGCACGCCGGGGTGAGCCTGCAGCACAGCCCCGAGACGCCCTGGTCGGTGCGCCAGCTGTACTACGCCTGCGACGAGCAGCGGCCGCGCCTGTTCGACCAGGGCCTGTCGGCCTTCGTGCTCGGCACCGACGACGCGGCGCTGGGCTACGTGTCGGTGGTGCTGCTGCCGCCGGCCGCGGCCGCCGCGCTGGCGCGGGCCGCCCTCGACAACCGCCTGGCGCTGCAGCTGCTGGGCGGCCGCTACAGCGCCAACGCCTACCCGTTCAGCGCGCGCTACCAGAACTGCAACCAATGGGTGATGGAGCTGCTGGCCAGCGCCTGGGGCGGCCTGCCGGGCGCCGCACCCGGCACGCCGCCCCCCGACGATGCGCGCCGCCGGGCCCAGCACTGGCTGCGCGAACAGGGCTACGAGCCCACCGTGTTCGACGTCGGCTCGCGCTGGCTGATGGCGCTGGGCCCGGTGTTCATCCGCTGGATCCACGGCGACGACCACCCCGCCAGCGACCTGGACCGCCAGCGCTACAGCGTCAGCATGCCGGCCTCGATCGAGGCCTTCGTGCAGGGCCACGTGCCGGGGGCGCGGCGGATCGAGTTCTGCCACACCGCCTACGCGGTCGTGAGCCACCCGGGCTGGACGCCGATCCCGCCCGGCTGCACGCCGGTGGCGGGCGACACCTACGTCTCGTTCGACTGAGGCGCCCCGGCCGGGCCCGGCGCCTCGGCCTCGTGCTCGGCTTGCTGCAGCCGCCACATCTGTGCATAACGCCCGCCGAGCGCCAGCAGCACGGCGTGGCCGCCGCGCTCGACCACACGGCCGGCCTCGAGCACCACGATCTCGTGCGCGTCGACCACCGTGCTCAGCCGGTGCGCGATGACCAGCGCCGTCTTGCCCTGCGACAGGCGCCTCAGCTCGGCCTGGATGGCGCGCTCGTTGGCCGAGTCCAGCGCCGAGGTGGCCTCGTCGAAGATCAGGATCGGCGGGTTCTTCAGCAGCGTGCGCGCGATCGCCACGCGCTGCTTCTCGCCGCCGCTGAGCTTGAGCCCGCGCTCGCCCACCAGGGTGCCGTAGCCCAGCGGGGTGGCGGCGATGAAGCCGTGGATGTGGGCGGCGCGCGCCGCCGCCTCCACCTCGGCCTGGCTGGCGCCGGGCCGGCCGTAGGCGATGTTGTAGGCCACGGTGTCGTTGAACAGCACCGTGTCCTGGGGCACGATGCCGATGGCCGCGCGCAGGCTGGCCTGGGTGACGCTGCGCAGTTCCTGGCCGTCGATCGTGATGGCGCCGCTGCCGATGTCGTAGAAGCGGTAGAGCAGCCGCGCCAGCGTGCTCTTGCCGGCGCCCGAAGGCCCGACCACGGCCACCGTCTTGCCCGGCGGGATCTCGAAGCTGACGTCGTGCAGGATCGGCCGCGCCGCGTCGTAGGCGAAGCTCACGTGCTCGAAGCGGACCCGGCCTTCGGGCACCTGAAGCGGCTGCGCGCCCGGCCGGTCGTCGACCTCGCGGTGCCGCTCGAGCAGACCGAACATCTTCTCGAGGTCGATCAGGCTCTGCTTGAGCTCGCGGTAGATCACGCCCAGGAAGTTGAGCGGGATGTAGAGCTGGATCATGAAGGCGTTGATCATCACCAGGTCGCCCAGCGTGATGCGCCCGGCGGCCACGCCCAGCGTGGCGCGCCAGAGCATGGCCACCAGCGCCAGGGCGATGATGAGCTGCTGGCCGCTGTTGAGCAGGCTCAGCGTGGTCTGGCTCTTCAGCGCGGCGCGGCGCAGCTTCTCCAGGTTCTCGTCGTAGCGGCGGGCCTCGAAGTCCTCGTTGTTGAAGTACTTGACGGTCTCGTAGTTCAGCAG
Source organism: Burkholderiales bacterium (assembly GCA_028872015.1). Classification (GTDB taxonomy): domain Bacteria; phylum Pseudomonadota; class Gammaproteobacteria; order Burkholderiales; family Burkholderiaceae_C; genus Rubrivivax. The sequence goes on from JAGWLO010000031.1 coordinate 19,273, forward strand.
CGAATCGATGGCGCGCGAGTTGGCGGTGGAGTCCATCTCGTTCATCTGCTTGCGGAACTGGGTGCGCCATTCGGTGACGCTGATCGTGAAGCCGATGTAGAACACCAGTGCCACGACCGTGATGCCGGCGAACCAGACGTCGAACTTCACCGCCAGCAGCGTGAGCACCAGCGTGACCTCGATCAGCGTGGGCACGATGCTGTAGAGCGAGTACGAGATCAGCGAATGCACGGCGCGCGTGCCGCGCTCGATGTCGCGCGTCATGCCGCCGGTCTGGCGCTCCAGGTGGAAGCGCAGGCTCAGGGCATGCAGGTGGCGGAAGACCTGCAGCGAGATCGTGCGCGCCGTGCCCTCGGTGGCCTTGGCGAAGGTCAGCTCGCGCAGCTCGGTGAAGAGCGAGGTGGACAGGCGCAGCGCGCCGTAGGCCAACACCAGCCCCACCGGCACCACCAGCAGCGCCTGCGGGTCGCCGGGCTTGATCGACAGCGCGTCGACCAGCTTCTTCAGCAGCAGCGGCACGCCGACGTTGGCCGCCTTGGCGCCGACCAGGAACGCCAGCGCGATGCCCACCCGCCAGCGGTAGCGCCAGAGGTAGGGCAGCAGCCGGGCGAGCGTGTGCCAGTCCGAGCGCGGAGCGGCAGACGCCGGCGCGCCAGGGGCGGCCGGGGTGGGCAAGGCGGTGGCATGCCTTTGCATGGGGTTCATGACTCTCGCTGGGGGGGGGGGCCGGACGGGTGCCGTGGCAGGCGCAAGCGGCTAGAGTGGGCGCCGCGCGGACGGTCGCCGGACGGTGGCCATTGTCGCCGCGCACCGACCGCCCCGAGGAAGCCCTCATGCCTGACCCGTCATCGCCCGCCGCCCCCGACCGCCAGCCCGAAATGGCCCCGGCGGTCCTGCCCGACGGCGCCCAGCTCGTGCTGCGCGTGATGCCGCTGCCGGCGGACGTCAACGCCAACGGCGACATCTTCGGCGGCTGGATCATGGCCCAGGTCGACCTCGCCGGCGCGGTGCTGCCGGCGCGCATCGCCAAGGGCCGCATCGCCACGGTGGCCGTCAACCAGTTCGTCTTCAAGCAGCCGGTGACCCTGGGCGACCTGCTGAGCTTCTACGCCCGCATCACGCGCATCGGCAACACCTCGATCAGCGTGCGCGTGGAGGTCCATGCCGAACGCAACCCCGACAACCTGCAGGTGGTCAAGGTGACCGAAGCCGACCTCACCTACGTCGCGATCGATGCCAGCGGGCAGCCCCGCCGGGTGCCGCGCTGAACCGGGTCCGGACCGCGCGTCAGTCGACGAAGAAGTCGGGGATGAAGTTCTTCGTGCCCGGCACGACGCTGTAGCGGTCGAGGTCGGTCACGCCGTGGCGGGCCAGCAGCTCGTCGTCGATGAAGAAGTTGCCGCTGGTCGCCTTCGCGTCGCTGGTCAGGATGAGGTAGGCGGCGTCGGCCAGGATCTCGGGCTTGCGGCACAGGTTCAGGTCCACGCCCGGGATCATCTGCAGCGCGGCGGTGGCGATCGCGGTCCGCGGCCACAGGCTGTTGACCGCGATGCCCAGCGGCTTGAACTCGGCGGCGTGGCCCAGCGTGCATTCGCTCATGCCGTACTTGGCCATCGTGTAGGCCACGTGGCCCTTGAACCAGTGCGCCCGCATGCTGAGCGGCGGGCTCATGTTCAGCACATGCGGGTTGCGGCCGGCCTGCGCGCTCTGGATCAGCGCCGGCAGGCAGGCCTGGGTGCAGGCGTAGGTGCCGCGCACGTTGACGCCGAACATCAGGTCGAAGCGCTTCATCGGCGTGGCCGGCGTGGGCGTCAGGCTGATCGCGCTGGCGTTGTTGACCAGGATGTCGATGCCCCCGAACCGCGCCACCGCGGCGGCCACGGCGGCCGCCACCGCGTTCTCGTCGCGGATGTCGGTTTGCACCGGCAGCGCCTGGCCGCCCGCGGCCTCGACCTCGGCCGCGGCGCTCGACAGCGTGCCCGGCAGCTTGGGGTTGGGCTCGGTGGTCTTGGCGATGAGCACGATGTTGGCGCCATCGGCCGCGGCGCGCTTGGCGATCGCCAGGCCGATGCCGCGGCTGGCGCCGGTGATGAGCAGGGTCTTGCCTTCAAGGGTGGCGGTCATGTCGGTGTCTCCTCGGCGTCTCGTACCTGGGCTTCGTGCGGCGCACGAATCAGCGGCCACACGGCGGCGGCGATGTGCTCGGCGATGACCGCGGCGCAATAGCGGTAGACCGGCTCGCCGGGATGGAAGCCGTCGGACGCCAGCACGCCGCGGTTCAGCGACAGGTCCAGCTCGACGCGCGACACGTCGGGGCGCGAGGCCACCCAGCGCGCCAGCGCGCGGTTGTGGCGTCGGGCGTCGCTGCCCGAGACATAGCGCAGCGGCTGCGGCACGCCCGGCAGCTGGTGGATGGGTGGCAGCGGCGCGAACACCACGTGGCGCACGCCTTGGGCATGACGCAGGTGGCTGGCGATGGCGGCGCGCGCCGAGACCGCGCGGCGCGAGGGCACCCGGTCGATGACGTCGTTGACGCCGGTGACCACGACCGCGATGTCGGCCGCCGGCGGCGCCTCGCGGCGCAGCAGCTCCAGCGTCTGCGCCGTGTTCAGACCCGAGCGCGCCAGCAGCCGCCAGGCGACGCGGGCCCGGCAGCTCTCGGCCACGCGCTGGCTGAGCTGCCCGGCCAGCGCCTCGCGCTGCGTGACCACGCCCACGCCCGCGGCCGACGAGTCGCCGGTGACGAGCAGTCGCAGCAGCGGCCCCTCGCCCACCTCGCCCTCGCGCGGGCCCTCGGCCTCGGGCAACCTGGGCAGGCGCCGGCGCGTGAGCGCGGCCTGGGCCAGCAGCACCGGCGTGAGCACGAGCTTGAGGGCCAGGGACATCGGCGGCTCGGTCGTGCTGTGGGCTCGTCGCCCTCGGTCAGAACTTGCTGAAGTCGGGCTTGCGCTTCTGGAAGAAGGCCTGGAAGGCCTCCATCGCCTCGGGGCTCTTGAGCCGGCGCGTGAAGCCCTCGCCCTCGGTGCGGATCACCTGCGTGAGCAGCTCGCGCTGGGGCCCGCGCAGCAGGCGCTTGGCTTCGCGCACGGCGCCCGGGGGCAGCTGGTTGAAGCGTTCGGCCACGCGGCGCGCGTGGTTCACCACCTCGGCCGGGGGCAGCACCGCGTTGGCGATGCCGCAGTCCACCGCCTGCTCGGGCGTGAAAGGGTCGCCCAGCAGCAGCTTCTCGGCGGCGCGGCGCTGCCCCATCAGCTGCGGCACCACCAGGCTGGAGCCGAACTCGGGCACCAGGCCCAGGCCGACGAAGGGCATGGCCAGCCGCGCCTCGTCGGAGACGTAGACGAAGTCGCAGTGCAGCAGCATCGTGGTGCCGATGCCGATGGCCGCGCCGGTCACCGCGGCCACCACCGGCTTGTCGCAATCGAGCAGCGCGCGCATGAAGCGGAACACCGGCGAATCGAGCGCGTCGCTGCCCTGCCCCGGGGCGCGGGACATGAAGTCCTCGATGTCGTTGCCCGAGGTGAAGATGCCCGGCTGCCCGGTGATCAGCACCGCGCGCACGGCAACGTCCTCGCGCGCCGCGTCCAGCGCGTCGGCCATGGCCTGGTACATCGCCACCGTGAGCGCGTTCTTCTTCTCGGGGCGCGCGATCTCGATCGTCGCCACGCCGTTCAGGATCGCTGTCTTGATGCTCATGCCAACTCCGGTTCAGACACGCTCGATGATGCCAGCCGCACCCTGCCCCATGCCCACACACATCGTGACCATGCCGTAACGAAGCTGGTGCCGGTGCAGGGCATGCACCACGGTGGCGGCGCGGATCGCGCCCGTCGCACCGAGCGGGTGCCCGAGCGCGATCGCGCCGCCCATCGGGTTGACCTTGGCAGGATCCAGGCCCAGCGTGTCGAGCACCGCCAGCGCCTGCGCCGCGAAGGCCTCGTTGAGCTCGATCCAGCCCAGGTCGGCCAGGTTCAGCCCGGCATAGCGCAGCGCGGCGGGGATGGCCTCGATCGGGCCGATGCCCATGATCTCGGGCGGCACGCCGCGCGCGGCATAGCTGACGAAGCGCGCCAGCGGCTTCAGGCCGAAGGTCTGGACGGCGCGCTCGCTGGCCAGGATCAGTGCGCCGGCGCCATCGCTGGTCTGGCTGCTGTTGCCGGCCGTGACGCTGCCCTTGGCCGCGAACACCGGCCGCAGCTTCGCCAGGCCTTCCAGGCTGGTGTCGGGCCGCGGTCCCTCGTCGATGCTCACGGTGCGCACCTTCACGTTCACGCCGCCGCCTTCGAGGTCGGGCGTGCGCGACACCACCTGCACCGGCGTCATCTCGTCGGCGAAGGCGCCGGCCGCGATCGCCGCCAGCGCGCGCTGGTGCGACTGCAGCGCGAAGGCGTCCTGGCGCTCGCGGCTCACCTTCCACTGCGCCGCCACCTTCTCGGCCGTCAGGCCCATGCCGTAGGCGATGCCCACGTTCTCGTCGCGCGCGAAGATCTCGGCATTGAAGCTGGGCTTGTTGCCGCCCATCGGCACCAGGCTCATGCTCTCGGCGCCACCGGCGATCATCACGTCGGCTTCGCCGACGCGGATGCGGTCGGCCGCCATCTGCAGCGCGGTCAGGCCGCTGGCGCAGAAGCGGTTCACCGTGACCCCGCCCACCGAATGCGGCAGCCCGGCCAGCACCATCGCCACGCGGGCCATGTTCATGCCCTGCTCGGCTTCGGGGAAGCTGCAGCCGATGATCGCGTCCTCGATCGCCTGCGGGTCCAGCGTCGGCACCTGGGCGAGCGCGCTCTTCACGGCCGCGACCAGGAGGTCGTCGGGCCGCGTGTCGCGGAAGCAGCCACGCCCGCTCTTGCCGATCGGCGTGCGGGTGGCGGCGACGATGTAGGCGTCCTGTACTTGCTTGCGCATGGTCGTCCTTCGCTCAGTTGCGTACGGGCTTGCCCGTCTGCAGCATGCCCATGATCCGTTCCTGGCTCTTGGGGTGCTCGAGCAGGGCGCAGAAGCGCTCGCGCTCCAGCGTCATCAGGTAGGCCTCGTCGACGCGGCTGCCGGCATCCACGTCGCCGCCGCACACCACCTCGGCGATCAGGCTGGAGATGTGGAAGTCGTGCGCGCTGACGAAGCCGCCGTCGCGCAGGTTGACGAGCTGGTTCTTGATCGTCGCGATGCCGCTGCGGCCGGCGACCGCGAAGCTCGCCCGGGCCGGCGGCCGCCAGCCGCTGGCCGCCATCGCCTTGGCCTGCGTGGTGGCGACGAACAGCAGCTCGTCCTTGTGCGGCACGATAACGTCGCCCTCGACCAGGTAGCCGAGCTGGCGCGACTCGATGGCGCTCGTGCCGACCTTGGCCATCGCGGCATTCGTGAATCCATGCGTCAGAAACTTCAGGATGTCGGCATTCGCGCTGCCCGCCGCCGCCATCTCGGCCGCGCGGCGCGCGACATAGGCCAGGCCGCCGCCGGCCGGAATCAGGCCGACGCCGACCTCGACCAGGCCCATGTAGCTTTCCATCGCCGCCACCCGGCGCGCGCTGTACACGGCCAGCTCGCAGCCGCCGCCCAGCGCGATGCCGCGCACGGCACTCACCACCGGCACCTGCGCGTAGCGCAGGCGCAGCATCAGGTCCTGCAGCTTCTTCACCTCGGGCGCGATGCCCCGGGCGCCGGACTTCATGAACACCGGCATCAGCGCCTCGAGGTTCGCACCGGCCGAGAACACCTCGTCGGGCGACCAGATCACGAGGCCGTCGTAGGCTTGCTCGGCGCGGTCCAGCGCCTGCGTCAGGCCCTCGACCACCTGCGGGCTGATCAGGTGCAGCTTGGCGGTGATGCTGGCAATCAGCACCTCGCCGTCGGGCGTCCAGACACGCACCTCGTCGTTCTTGTAGACCTCGGTGCCGCTCTTCAGCGCCGGCACGCTGCCCGCACCCAGCACGTCTTCGGGGAAGGCCTGGCGGGCGTAGACCGGCAAGGCACTCCGGGGCCGGTAGGCTCGCTGCGCCGGGCTCCACGAGCCCGCGGGCGTGTGCACGCCGGTGCGGCCGTCGAACACCCAGTCGGGCAGCGGCGCGCGGCTGAGCGCCTTGCCGGCCTCGATGTCGTCCTGGACCCAGCCCGCCACCTGCTGCCAGCCCGCTTCCTGCCAGAGCTCGAAGGGCCCCTGCTTCAGGCCGAAGCCCCAGCGCATGGCGAAGTCGACATCGCGCGCCGTCTCGGCGATGGCTTGCAGGTGCACCGCGGCGTAGTGGAAGCCGTCGCGCAGGATCGCCCACAGGAACTGCGCCTGCGGGTGGCTGCTCTCGCGCAGCAGCTTGAGCCGTTCGGGCGCGGGTTTCTTCAGCATCCGCTCGACGATGGGCTCGGCCTTGCCGCCCGCGGCCACGTAGTCCGCCTTGACCGGGTCCAGGCGCAGGATGTCCTTGCCGACCTTCTTGTAGAAGCCGGCGCCGGTCTTCTGGCCCAAGGCGCCCTGCTCGATCAGCGCCGCCAGCACCGGCGGCGTGGCGTAGCTCGGGTAGAACGGGTCGTCCTGCAGCTGGTCCTGCAGGGTCTTGATGACATGCGCCATCGTGTCCAGGCCCACCACGTCGGCGGTGCGGAAGGTGCCGCTGCTGGCCCGGCCCAGCTTCTTGCCGGTGAGGTCGTCGACGACGTCCACGCTCAGGCCGAAGGTCTCGGCCTCTTTCATCGTCGCCAGCATGCCGGCGATGCCGACGCGGTTGGCGATGAAGTTGGGCGTGTCCTTCGCCCGCACCACGTTCTTGCCGAGCGTGCTGGTGGCGAAGACCTCGAGCTGGTCCAGCACCTCGGGCCGGGTCGCCGGCGTGGCGATCAGCTCGACCAGCGCCATGTAGCGCGGCGGGTTGAAGAAGTGGATGCCACAGAAGCGCGGCCGGATCGCCTCCGGCAGCACCTCGGCGAGCCGGGTGATCGACAGGCCCGAGGTGTTGCTGGCGACGATCGCGTGCGGCGCGATCGCGCCCGCGATGCGCTGGTACAGATCGAGCTTCCAGTCCATGCGCTCGGCGATGGCCTCGATCACGAGGTCGCATTCGGCCAGCAGCGCCAGGTGCTCCTCGTAATTCGCCTGCCGGATCAGCGACGCCGCCTCGGGCACGCCCAGCGGCGCGGGCTTGAGCTTCTTCAGCCCGTCCACGGCCTTCGCGACGATGCCGTTCTTGGGCCCCTGCGGGGCCGGCAGGTCGAACAACACCACCGGCACCTGGCAGTTGACGAGGTGGGCGGCGATCTGCGCGCCCATCACGCCGGCGCCGAGCACGGCGACCTGGCGGATCGGGAATCGGTTCATGGTCTCTCCGGTCACGCTCATTCCACGCGCAGCCAGGTCTGGTTGCGGTAGAACGGGCCGATGTAGCCCCGCACCTGCAGCGCCTTGCCGCCGTCCTTGGGCGTCAGGCGCAGGCGGTAGGTCTTGCCGTTGTTGGGGTCGAGGATGGTGCCGCCGGTCCAGTAGGCCTCGTCGGCGTCCTTCTTGGCGCCTTCGATGATGGTCATCCCCAGCACCGGCTGGTCCTTGAGGGCGCCGGTGCACTTCTCGCAGCGCGGATCGGGCTTGTCGGGGTCGATCAGCCGCTCGATCCTGCCGCTGAGCGTGCCGCCGGCGTCGCTGATGCGCACCAGCGACTTGGGCCGGCCGGTCTCGTCGTCGATCGTCTTCCACAGGCCCACGGGCGTGGCCTGGGCCCAGGCCGCCGCGGCGGCGGTGGCCAGCAGGGCCAGCGCGAAAAGCTGCTTCATGGTGGTCTCCGTAGCCGGTGCGGCGCTCAGAACATCGCCTCGTCCATCGCCAGCAGCGGTGCCACGCCGCTGCGCGCGCTGCGGATGAGGCCCGCCGTCTCGGGCAGCAGCTTGGCGACGTAGAAGCGGGCGGTATGCAGCTTGGCGGTGTAGAACGGGTCGCCGCAATCCTGCTTCGCCAGCGCGACCTTGGCCATGCGGGCGAAGAAGTAGGCGAACACCAGGTGACCGACGACGCGCAGGTAGTCGACCGCCGCGCCGCCCACCTCGTCGGCATTGCCGAAGGCCTTCATGCCGAGCTCGGTGGTGAGCTTGGTGACCTTCTCGCCGAGCTCGGCCAGAGGATTCACGAACTCCTGCATCGCTTCGTTGGTGCCTTCTTCCTCGACGAACTCGCTGATCAGCCGGCCGAACTTCTTGAGCCTGGCGCCGTTGTCGCCCAGCACCTTGCGGCCCAGCAGGTCCAGGCTCTGGATCGTGTTCGTGCCCTCGTAGATCATGTTGATGCGGGCGTCGCGCACGAACTGCTCCATGCCCCATTCGCGGACGTAGCCGTGGCCGCCGTAGACCTGCATGCAATGGCTGGTGGCGAGCCAGGCGTTGTCGGTGAGGAAGGCCTTGCAGATCGGCGTGAGCAGCGCCACGAGGTCGGCGCACTCGCGGCGCTCGTCCTCGTCGTCGCTGGCGATCTCGCGGTCGATCAGCAGCGCCACGTACACCGCCAGCGCGCGGCCGCCCTCGGCGTAGGCGCGCGCGGTCAGCAGCATCTTGCGCACGTCGGGGTGGACGATGATGGTGTCGGCCGGCTGCTCGGGCTGCTTGGGGCCCGAGAGGCTGCGCATCTGGATGCGGTCCTTGGCGTAGGCCACGGCGTTCTGGTAGGCCACCTCGGTCAGGCCCAGGCCCTGGTTGCCCACGCCCAGGCGCGCCGCGTTCATCATCACGAACATCGCCGCCAGGCCCTTGTGCGGCTGGCCGACCAGGGTGCCGATGGCGCCGTCCAGGTTGAGCTGGCAGGTGGCATTGCCGTGGATGCCCATCTTGTGCTCGATGGCGCCGCAGTAGATCGGGTTGCGAGCGCCCAGGCTGCCGTCCGCGTTCACCCTGAACTTGGGCACCACGAACAGGCTGATGCCCTTGCTGCCCGTCGGTGCGTCGGGCAGGCGCGCGAGCACGAGGTGGATGATGTTGTCGGCCAGGTCGTGCTCGCCGGCGCTGATGAAGATCTTCTGGCCGCTGAGCCGGTACGTGCCGTCGGGCTGGGGGTCGGCCTTGGTGCGCAGCAGGCCGAGATCGGTGCCGCAGTGCGGCTCGGTCAGGCACATGGTGCCGGTCCAGGCACCGCTCACCAGCTTGGGCAGGTAGGTGGCCTGCTGCTCGGCCGTGCCATGCGCCTTCAGGCACTCGTAGGCACCGTGCGAGAGGCCCGGGTACATCGCCCAGGCCTGGTTGGCCGAGTTCAGCATCTCGTAGAAGCACTGGTTCAGCACGATCGGCAGCCCCTGCCCGCCGTAGGCCGGGTCGCAGCTGAGCGCCGGCCAGCCGCCGGCCACGTACTGCGCATAGGCGGCCTTGAAGCCGTCGGGGGTTCGCACCGCGTGCGTGGCCCGGTCGAGCGTGCAGCCCTGCTCGTCACCCGACCGGTTGAGCGGAAACACCACCTCGGCGGCGAACTGGCCGCCGGCTTCGAGCACGGCGTCGATGGTGTCGGCGTCGATGTCGGCATGCCGCGGCAGCCGCTTCAGGGCGCCGCCCACGTCGAGCAGCTCGTGCAGCACGAAGCGCATGTCGCGCAACGGCGGGGTGTACTGGGCCATGGTCGAACTCCTGAAGGAAAGCAAGCGGAAGGCGGGGGCGCGCTCAGCGCGCGCGGCGGCGCCCGGGGGGCAGCGCCGCCGGGCCGTAGTCGGCCAGCGCGCGCTCGAAGGCGATGCGGGCGCGCTCCGGGGCGCCCGGGGTGCGCAGGAAGCGCGCGTCGTGGTGCAGGGCCAGGATCAGGCCGTGCAGCTCGAACAGCATCTGCGTCGGGTCGGTGTCGGCGCGCAGGTGGCCTTCGTCCACGGCCATGCGGATGGCGCGCGCCAGCGCCGCCTGCCAGGCCTGCACCATCTCGGCCAGCGCGTCGCGCACCGGACCCGGGCGGTCGTCGAACTCGACCGCCCCGCTGATGTAGATGCAGCCCGAATCGACCTCGATCGAGACCCGGCGCACCCAGCGCTCGAACAGCGCGCGCAGCCGCGGCAGGCCGCGCGGCGCGCGGATCGCCGGCGCGAACACCTCGTCCTCGAAGCGCGCGTGGTACTCGCGGATGACGGCTATCTGCAGCTCCTCGCGCGAGCCGAAGTGCGCGAACACGCCCGACTTGCTCATCTGCGTGACCTCGGCCAGGGCCCCGATCGACAGCCCTTCGAGCCCCATGTGCGAGGCCAGGCCGAGCGCGGCCTCCAGGATCGCCGCGCGCGTCTGCTGGCCCTTGGGCTGGCTGCGGATCGCGCCCTTGGCGGGCGCGCGTGCGGGGTCGGCGGCGGGCAGGTCCAGGGGTGGCATCGCGGCAGGGGCTGAAAATCGAACGATCGTTCTATTTTGCCGGTTTCGACCACCTGCGCGCACCCCGCACCCTTAATTTTTAGGGTGCCGGTCCTAGACGGGCCGTGCGTGGCCGGGGCGGGCCCGGGGGCGTGGCGCGGGGCGGCCGCAGGTCATCGCGACAATCGGCTACGCTACGCCACATGGACGTTCTGCAGCTCGACGTGTCGGGCCGCCCGCAAGCGTGGGTCTCGCCGCGCGAAGCCGCGGTCCTGTATGCCAGCGACGCGATCGCGTGGACGCTGGGCGATGCCTTCCACGTGCTGCGCGGCGGCGTGCAGCGGGTCACGGGCCTGCAGTCGCGCATCGAGGTGCACCCCATCATCGCCGTGCGCGGCGCCGTGCCCAGCCGCGCGTGGCGCGTCGAGCCGGCGCTTTCCAACCCCAAGCTGTTCGCGCGCGACCGTGGCGTCTGTGCCTACTGCGGCCACCGCTTCCAGGTCGACGACCTCACGCGCGAGCACATCGTGCCGGTGTCGCGCGGCGGTGCCGATTCGTGGATGAACTGCATCACGGCCTGCCGCGGCTGCAACGGCCGCAAGGGCAACCGCCTGCCCGAAGAGGCGCGCATGAGCCTGCTCTACCTGCCCTATGTACCCAGCCTGCACGAGGACATGATCCTGCGCGGCCGACGCATCCTCAGCGATCAGATGGAATTCCTGCTGGCCTCGGTGCCGCGCAGCTCGCGTCTGCATGCCTGAGCTCGCAGGCCTGATGCGCTGATCGGCCGACCCAGGCCCCTTTCAATGACCCACCCGGAGACCGCGCCATGAAGCGCCTGACCCACACCACCCTGGCCGCGGCCCTGGCCGCCACGCTGGCCCTGCTCTCGGCCTGCAGCACCACCAACCCCGACGTCGTGAACCCGAACGACGCGCAGCGCCTGTCCAGCGTCGTCGACGCCGTCGTGCTGAGCACGCGGCCGGTCACCGTGGACGGCTCGCAAAGCGGCATCGGCGCCGCCGCCGGCGGGGTGGTGGGCGGTGTCGCGGGCTCCAGCGTCGGCGGCAGCCGCGAGGCGGTGGCCGTGGGCGTGATCGGCGCCGTGGTGGGCGCGGTGGTCGGCAACGCCGTCGAGCGCGGCGCCACCAGCGAGAAGGCGCAGGAGATCCTGCTGCAGCTGCGCAACGGCGAGCGGCGCTCGGTCGTGCAGGCGGTGGGCAGCGAGACCTTCGCCCCCGGCGACTCGGTGATCCTGGTCACCACCGGCAACCGCGTCCGCGTGACCAAGGCGCCGGTGATGATGGTGCCGGGCAAGCCGGCGCCGGCCGCCAAGGGCTGAGATCGCCCGGGGCCGCGTGCGCAGGCGGCTCAGCCGTCCTGCTTCGGCTGCGCGAAGTCTTCCTCGAAGAACTCGAGCGCGCCGCGCTGGCCGGCGGCGCGGCGCTCGGCCTCGTCCCGGCGCAGCTGCACGCGCCGGATCTTGCCCGAGATGGTCTTGGGCAGCTCGGTGACGAACTCGATCCGCCGCACCCGCTTGTAGGGCGCCAGCTGCCGCCGCGCGAAGGCGAAGAGGGCTTCGGCCAGCGCACGGTCGGCGCGCGCGCCGGCGGCCAGGATCAGGAAGGCCTTGGGCACCGCCAGCCGCAGCGGGTCGGGGCTGGGCACCACGGCCACCTCGGCCACCGCTTCATGCTCGATGAGCGCGCTCTCGAGCTCGAACGGGCTGATGCGGTAGTCCGAGGCCTTGAACACGTCGTCGGCGCGGCCGACGAAGGTGATGTAGCCCTCGGCATCGCGCTGCGCCACGTCGCCGGTGTGGTACCAGCCGTCGCGCATGACCTCGGCCGTCTTCTCGGCGCTGTCCTGGTAGCCCGCCATCAGGCCCAGCGGGCGCTGGCGCAGGTCGATGCAGACCTCGCCTTCGTCGGCCTCCTTGCCGTCGGCGTCGATCAGGGCGATGCGGTAGCCCGGCAGCGGCCGGCCCATCGAGCCCGGCTTCAGCGGCTGGCCGGGCGTGTTGCCGATCTGCGCCGTGGTCTCGGTCTGGCCGTAGCCGTCGCGCAGGGTCAGGCCCCAGGCGCTGCGCACCCGCTCGATGATCTCGGGATTCAGCGGCTCGCCGGCGCCGATCAGCTCGCGCAGCTTCAGGCGCCCGCGGTAGGCGGCCAGGTCTTCCTGGATCAGCATGCGCCACACCGTGGGCGGCGCGCACAGGCTGGTCACGCCGTGCCGCTCCAGCGCCGCCAGCAGCTGCGGCGCCTGGAAGCGCGCGCTGTTGTGGATGAAGATGCAGGCGCCCGCGATCCAGGGGGCGAAGAAGCAGCTCCAGGCATGCTTGGCCCAGCCCGGCGACGAGATGTTCAGGTGCACGTCGCCCGGCCGCAGGCCCAGCCAGTACATCGTCGAGAGATGGCCCACCGGGTAGCTCTCGTGGGTGTGCAGCACCAGCTTGGGCTTGGACGTGGTGCCCGAGGTGAAGTACAGCAGCAGCGGCTCGTCGGCCCGGGTCGGGCCGTCGGGCACGAAGGTGGCGGGCGCCTGCGCGCTGTCGGCGTAGGCCTGCCAGCCCGGCACCGGCGCACCCACCGCGATCCGCGTGTAGACGCCGGGCAGCGGGTCGAACTTGGCAGCCTGCGCGCTGGCCGTCACCACGTGGCGCACGGCACCGCGGTCGAGCCGGTCGCGCAGGTCATCGGTGGTCAGCAGCGCGGTGGCCGGTATCAGCACCGCGCCCAGCTTCATCGCCGCCAGCATCAGCTCCCACAGGGCGAGTTCGTTGCCCAGCATCAGCAGCACGCGGTCGCCGCGGCGCACGCCGAGCCCGCGCAGGTAGTTGGCCACCTGTGCCGAGCGCTGCGCCATCTGCGCGAAGGAGCGCCGCACTTCGCTGCCGTCCTCGCCCACGATCCACAGCGCCGGCGCGTCGTTGCCCTGGGCGATGCGGTCGAAGTGGTCCAGGGCCCAGTTGAACTCGGTCAGCACCGGCCAGCGGAACTCGGCCACCGCGGTGGCCGGGTCGTCGCGCAGGCGCAGCAGCAGATCGCGCGCGGCATGAAAAGTGGCAGTCGAATCCATGGGGGGCTGGTCTCCGGGGCGGTGCGGGCGTCTGGGCGCCCGGCCAGGCACGCAGCGTAGCCGAAACCGCCCGCGGCAGGGCGCCGCCCCACGGGCAGGCGTCTTGGCACACCGGTGCCAAGCGGTTAACGTCCAGCGCTGCCTCAGCCCGGGGCCCAGGGATATTTCCGCTTGCTCACCGTTGCCCCTGCCATCCGGCAACGCCACCGCCAGCAATGGCTGGCGCTCGGCCTGGGCTTGCTGGTGCTGTGCGCCACCCTGGGTGGCTGGCTGCGGCAGCAGCGCGAGGCGGTGCTCTCCGAGCAGGGCCTGCGCCTGCGCGTGCAGGCGCACGGTGCCGAGCGCAACCTGGCGCGCCAGCTGCGGGCCACCCACCTGGCCCTGGGCCACCTGGCCGACGAGATGGCCGAGATCGCCCGCTGGCAGCAGCATGGGGGGCTCGACCCGGCCGAGTCCTGGCTGCATGCGATGTCCGAGGTCGATCTCGGCGTGCACACGGTCTCGGTGCTGGATGCGCAGGCGCGCATCGTCGCGTCCAACCGGCCCGAGCTCGTCGGCCGCACCTTCCCGACGCCCGACGCGTTCGAGAACGCCCGCCGCGGCGGTGATCCGGCGCAGCTGTACCTGTCGCCGCCGGGGCCCGGGGCGGGCGGCCACCAGGTGCTGAACGCGCTGCGCGTGGTGCGCGACGCCGAGGGCCGCTTCGCCGGTGCCGTGGCCGCCACGCTGGACACCGGCTACTTCGGCCTGCTGCTCAGCACGGTGAACTTCGCGCCCGACATGTGGAGCGCCATCGCCCACGAATCCGGTGCGCTGCTGGCCATGAGCCCGGCGCACCCGGAGCTGGAAGGCAAGCCGTTCGCCCTGCTCGCCCCGCTGCTGGCCCGGCACCTGGCCGCCGGCGCCGGGCAGACCCTGTTCCGCGGCGCCGCCCCCGACGACGGCGGGTCGCGGCTGGTCGCGCAGCAGACGGTGCGGCCGCTGGACCTGCCGGTGGACCACCGGCTGGTGGTGGCGGTATCGCGCAGCGAAGACGCGGTGCTGGCCGGCTGGCGGCGCCTGGCCGGCGAGGCAGCAGCCCTGGCCACGCTGCTGCTGGCCGTGACGCTGGGCGGGCTGCGCTGGATGCAGCGCGCCGAACGCGCCGCCGCGGGCGAGCTGGCCGAGAGCCTGGACCGCCTGGCCCGCGTCGGCCAGACGGCCCCGGGCGTGATCTGCCAGCTCGAGCGCCACCCCGACGGCCGCGTCGCCCTGCCCTACGCCACGCGCTCGCTGGAACCGCTGCTGGGCATCTCGGTCAGCGAGGCGCCGGGCTCGGCGGATGCGCTGTTCGGCCACATCCACCCCGACGACCGCAGACGTCTGCGCCGGGCCATCGATGACTCGGCGCGCGCGCTCTCGCCGCTGCGTGCCGAGTTCAGGATGCAGCTGCCGGGCCAGCCCGAGCGCTGGCTCGAGCTGCACAGCCTGCCCCAGCGCCGCCCCGGCGGCAGCACCCTGTGGACCGGCCTCGTCACCGAGACCACCGAGCAACATGCCGCGCGCCAGGCCCAGCTGGCCCTGGCCGCGGCGCAGCAGGCCAACCGTGCCAAGAGCGAATTCCTGTCGCGCGCCAGCCACGAGCTGCGCACGCCGCTGAACGCGGTGATCGGCTTCGCCAGCCTGATGCTGAGCCATCCGCTGGATCCCCTCACGCCGACCCAGCGCGAGCAGCTGGGCTACATCATCGATGCCGGCCGGCACCTGCTGGCACTGATCAACGACATGCTCGACGTCAGCGCCATCGAGTCGGGCCGCGTCAGCGTGACCATCGGCGAGGTCGATGCCCGGGCGCTGCTGGCCGAGGTGCTGTCCACGCTGCGCGAGCAGGCCGCGGCGGCCGGCGTGGCGCTGGCGGCGGGCCGTGCGGGCCCGGCGACCTTGGTGCGCGCCGACCCGGTGCGCCTGAAGCAGGTGCTGCTCAACCTGCTGTCCAACGCCATCAAGTACAACCGGGCCGGCGGCCACGTCACCGCCACGGTCGGCGCCGCCGATGCACCGCCCGGCCTGCTGGCGATCGAGGTGCGCGACACCGGCAGCGGCCTCACGCCCGAGCAGCGCGAGCACCTCTTCGAGCCTTTCAACCGGCTCGGCGCCGACCACCGCGGCATCCCGGGCACCGGCATCGGACTGACCATCAGCAAGATGCTGGTCGAGCTGATGCAGGGCCGCATCGAGGTGGAGAGCTGGCCCGGGCAGGGCACGCGCTTCGTCATCCACCTGCCGGCGGTGGCGATGACGGCCGCGACCGCGGTGACGGCGGGCGCGCCGGCCAGCGCCGCCGCGGCACCGCCGCTGGCCGTGCCGGCCCGGGTGCTGCCGCCGCTGCGCGTGCTGTACGTCGAGGACCACCCCATCAACGCCCTGTTCGTGCGCGAGCTGCTGGCGCTGCGGCCCGACGTGCAACTGCAGGTGGCGCCCTCGGGCCACGCAGCGCTGCAGGCCCTGCAAGACCTGCGCGACCGGCACGCGCCGGCGCCCGAGCTGCTGCTGGTCGACCTGCACCTGGGCGACATGAGCGGCTTCGAGCTGCTCGAGCGGCTGCGCGCCGACCCGGCCAGTGCCGCGCTGCGCTGCGTGGCGCTGACCGCCGACGCCCTGCCCGCGACCCGGCAGCAGGCCACCGAGGCCGGCTTCGTCGACTACCTCACCAAGCCGATCGACCTCCATCACCTGCTGGCGATCGTCGACCGCGAGGCGCTGGCGCGTGCGGGCTGAAGCGCCCCCGGCCGTGCCCGCCGGCGGCGAGCTGAACCCGCGCCAGCGCGAGGCCGTCGAGCACGAAGGCGGCCCGCTGCTGGTGGTGGCCGGCGCGGGCAGCGGCAAGACGCTGACGCTGACGGCGCGGCTGGCGCGGCGCGTGCAGCGCGGTGCCGACCCGCAGCGCCTGCTGCTGTTGACCTTTTCGCGCCGCGCTGCGGCCGAGATGGCGCGCCGCGCCGCCCGGCGGCTGCACCAGGCGCTGGGCCTGCCGGCCACGACACCGCCGCCCAGCCTGCCCTGGTGCGGCACCTTCCACGGCGTGGCGGCACAGCTGCTGCGCGACGAGGCGCCGCGCCTGGGCCTGGCGCGCAACTTCAGCGTGCTCGACCGCGCCGATGCGCAGGACCTGCTGGCCCTGGTGCGCCAGCAGCTGGGCCTGGCCGCGACCGAGGCGCGCTTTCCGCTCGCGCCCACCTGCCTGGCCATCCACTCGCGCGCGGTCAACACGCAGCGCCCGCTGGCCGAGCTGCTGCGCGAAGACTACCCCTGGGTCGAGCGCCACGCCGCCGAGCTCGCGCGCCTGTACGCGGCCTACGCCGAGGCCAAGCGGCAGCAGCAGTCGCTGGATTTCGACGACCTGCTGCTGGCCTGGTGGCACCTGTCGCGCACGCCGGCGCTGGCCGCGCGCATCGCCGCCCGCTTCGACGAGGTGCTGGTCGACGAAGTGCAGGACATCAACCGCCTGCAGGGCGACATCCTGCACGCGCTGGCCGCACACGGCTGCACGCTCACCGCGGTGGGCGACGACGCGCAGAGCATCTACGCCTTCCGCGGCGCCGACGTGCGCCAGATCCTCGACTTCGCGCCGCGCTTCACGCCGCCGGCGCGGGTGGTGACGCTGGAGCAGAACTACCGCAGCACGCCGCAGATCCTGGCCGCGTCCAACGCCGTCATCGCGCTGGCGGCCGAGCGCCTGCCCAAGCACCTGTGGACCGCCCGCGCCGCCGGCTGCGTGCCGCGGCTGGTGGTGGTGGAAGACGAGGCCGCGCAGGCGCGCGGCGTGGCCGACGCCGTGCTGGCCCAGCGCGAGACAGGGCTGGCGCTGAAGCGCCAGGCGGTGCTGTTCCGCACCGGAGCGCACAGCGCCGCGCTCGAGCTCGAGCTGGTGCGCCGCGGCATCCCCTTCGTCAAGTTCGGCGGTCTGCGCTTTCTCGAATCGGCGCACGTCAAGGACCTGCTCGCGGTGCTGCGCTGGGCCGACAACCCGGCCTCCACGCTGGCCGCGATGCGCTGTGCCCGGCTGGTGCCGGGGCTGGGGCCGGCCAGCGTGCGCAGGCTGCTGGCGCACCGCGGCGCGCTCGAGACCTTCAAGCCCCCGCCGGCCGCGGCCGAGCCCTGGGCCGCGCTGGTGGCCCTGATGGCGCACCTGCGCGGCAGCACCGCGCGCTGGCCCGACGACCTGCAGCGCGTGATCGCCTGGCTGGCACCCCAGCTCGAGCGCCTGCATGCCGACGCCCGCGTGCGCCTGGCCGACCTCGGGCAGCTGGCGCAGATCGCCGCCGGCCACGCGAGCCGCGAGCGCTTCGTCACCGAGCTGGCGATCGACCCGCCGCAGGCCAGCAGCGACGAGGCCGGGCCGCCCCACCGCGACGACGACTACCTGATCCTGTCCACCATCCACTCGGCCAAGGGCCAGGAGTGGAACGCGGTGCAGGTGCTGAACGTGGTGGACGGCTGCCTGCCGGCCGACCTGGCCACCGGCCGCAGCGCCGAGATCGAGGAGGAGCGGCGCCTGCTCTACGTGGCCATGACGCGGGCCCGCGACGACCTCACGCTGTGGGTGCCGCAGCGCTTCCACGTCACGCAGCAGTGCACCTACGGCGACCGCCACCTCTACGCGCTGCGCTCGCGCTTCATCCCGGATGCGCTGCTGCCGCATTTCGACTGCGTGGCCCCGGCCCCGCCGCCGTCCCGGGCGGCCGCCGACGGCACCCCGGCCGGCGACGACGAGCCCGCGCTGCTGCTCGACCTGGCCGCGGTGCTGCGCGGCCCGGCCTGAGCGGCGCAGCCGCCCCGCGCCGCCACGCCAGCAGCTCGACCATGCCGCGCACGGCCGCGCTCGCGGCCTGCATCAGTTCGGGGCCGATGCCCATCGTCGCCTCGTAGCCCTGGGCGTCGAGGTGCCGCGTCACCGGGCCCGGCGTGACGAAGCGCGGGAAGGCCTGCGGCCGGTTCTTGACGAGGTCGAACTGCAGCGCCAACCGCATCGGGCTCTCGATCGCGGTGCCGCACGCCTCGCCGTCGCCCTGCGCCGCGTGGGTGTCGCCGACCGAGAACAGGGTGCCACTCACTTCGACCGGCAGGTAGCGCTCGGTGCCGGCGAAGGGCTTCAGCGGCACCCGGCCCCAGGTGCCGAACAGCGCCGGCGCCAGCGTGCCGGGGTCGTAGGACCAGAGCTGCAGCGCCGGCTCCTTGAACGCGTCGGCCAGCAGCCCGAAGCCGGGATGTTGGCCGCCCAGCCCCAGCCCGAGGCCTCGAACACCTCGAACGCCACCGCCTCGCCGGGCACCACGCGCAGCACCGGCGGCAGCGCGGTGTCCCAGCCGAGGTGGCCCTGCGCGTGATGGATGGTGTGGCGCGGGCAGCCGCAGGCAGCGCTGTGGACGCGGGGCGGGCCGGGCGTCATCGCGGGTGCGTCGCGGGTGCGTCGGGGGGTTCAGCCGGGGTGCATCGACGCGGCGAGCCAGGCACGCCAGCCGCCGTGGGCCGTGATGTCGCGCGCGCCGGCCGTGGCCACGGCCTCGCAGACGAAGCCGGGCGCGCGGCTGCCGTCTTCCAGCAGCACCGTGCCGATGCCCAGCGGCGCCGGGATGGCGGCGACGAAAGCACCGAAGGCGGCGGTCGGCAGGGCCCAGACCTCGAGCTCGATGGCCGCGCCGCCGGCCTGCCCGGGCTCGGCCACGCGCACCAGCCCCGGCCGCTGCGGCGGGCCGCCCGGCAAGGCGTAGAGCCGGTAGAGCGGCGCGCTGCGCGTGGCCCGCACGAGCCGGGCCCCCAGGCCGGTGAGCTGCCCGTTCAGCGGCAGGCCGCTGAGGTGCGCGCCGCACACCGCCAGCGGCACCAGCCCCGAGCCGAACGGCGCCGCGTCCGGCATCGCCCCGGCCACGCGGTGCGGCGCGTGCAGCGTGGCGCCCACCGTGGGCAGGGTGCGCGCGTGCAGCCGCGCGGCCAGCGACAGCAGCGGCAGGTCCTGCCCCGCGGGCGCCACCAGCGTCACGCCCCAGGGCAGGCCCGGCACGCCCTGCGACAGGGGCTGCGGCCGCGGCCGCCCGCGCCCCAGCGTGCCGGTGGGCACGGCCACCGCCGCCAGGTCGAGCAGGTTGACGAAGTTGGTGTAGTGGCCCAGGTTGGAATTGGTGCGGATCGGGTCGGCCTCGACCTCGGCCACCGTGTAGGCGGTGCTGGCGGTGGGCGTGACCAGGCAGTCGATCTGCCGCCACACGCCGCGCGTCTGGCGCTCCAGCGCCTTCAGCCGGTACAGCGCCTCGAACGACTCGGGCGCGCCGATGTGACGGCCCTGCAGCGTGATCTCGCGCGTGACCGGGTGCAGCGCCTCGGGGTGGGCCTCGATGAAGGGCCTGATCGCGGCATAGCGCTCGGCCACCCAGGGCCCTTCGTAGAGCAGGCTGGCCACGGCGCGGAACGGCCGCAGGTCGATCTCCACCGGCGTGCCGCCCAGCGCCTGCAGCGCGGCCACGGCCGCGGCGTAGAGGGCCGGCCCGTCGGCGTTGCCATGGAACTCGAGATCGGCCGCGCGCGGCACGCCGAAGCGGAACGGCCCGCCGGCGCCGAAGTCATGCCCGTGCGGCGGCAGCGTGCGCGAGTACACGTCGCCCGCGTCCTCGCCCTGGGCCACGGCCAGCACGGCCGCGGCGTCGGCCGCGGTGAGCGCGAACACCGACACCGCGTCGATGGTGCGGCAGGCCGGCACCATGCCGGTGGCGGGGATGCGGCCGCAGCTGGGCTTCAGGCCGACCAGGTTGTTCAGCATCGCCGGCACGCGGCCCGAGCCGGCGGTATCGGTGCCCAGCGCGAAGCTGGCCAGCCCGAGCGCCACCGCCACCGCCGAGCCCGACGACGAGCCGCCCGAGATGAACTCGGCATCCAAGGCGTTGCGGCAGGCCCCATAGGGCGAGCGCGCACCCACCAGGCCGGTGGCGAACTGGTCGAGGTTGGTCTTGCCCACCGGGATCGCACCCGCCGCCACCAGCCGCTGGACCACGGTGGCGCTGCGCTCCGGCGTGTAGGCGAAGGCCGGGCAGGCGGCCGTGGTGGGCACGCCGGCCAGGTCGATGTTGTCCTTGATGGCGAACGGGATGCCGAACAGCGGCAGCGTGGCCGGGTCGCGCCCGGCCAGCGCATCGGCATAGGCGCCCATCTCGTCCAGGCCCAGGCGCCGGATCCACAGCCGGCGATCGACCAGCGCGTCCTCGGCCTGCATGCGCCGGTGCAGCTGCTGCACCAGGGCCTGCGGCGTCAGGCTGCCGTCCCGGTAGCGCGCCCGCAGCGTGGCCAGCGAGAGGTCGGGGCGGTCGGCGGCTGGGCTCATGGCGGTGCTCTCCATTGTCGTCGCCCCGGACGCCGTGGCCGGGCGCGGTGTGTACGGCGCGCTGCGTGTCGGCCCGCCGCAGCAACCGGCGTGCCATCACCGCGCACCTGCGCGGGGCGGCCGCGGCGGCCGCCGGCCGGGCCCGCTACGGCGTCGGACCGGTGGCGGTCGGCGGCACGGCGGTGCAGCCCTGCGCCACCCGGGCCGCCACGGCCGCGGCCACGCGATCGGCGG
>JAGWLO010000111.1 GCA_028872015.1 Burkholderiales bacterium
TCGCGCCTGATCAACGTGTCGTTCCGCAAGTGCGGCCTGAAGGACACGGTGGTGTTCGCCGACAAGCTGCTGCAGGCGGGCTTCCGCCTGGCCACGCGCGCCGGCATCTCGATCGCCATCGACGACATGCTGGTGCCGAAGGAGAAGCCCGGCCTGATCGAGCGTGCCGAGAAGGAGGTCAAGGAGATCGAGCAGCAGTACGTCTCGGGCCTGGTGACCGCCGGCGAGCGCTACAACAAGGTGGTCGACATCTGGGGCAAGACCGGCGACGAGGTCGGCAAGGTCATGATGAGCCAGCTGTCCAAGCAGAAGGTGACCGACCGCCACGGCAAGCAGGTGGACCAGGAGTCGTTCAACTCCATCTACATGATGGCCGACTCGGGCGCGCGCGGCAGCGCGGCGCAGATCCGCCAGCTCGCCGGCATGCGTGGCCTGATGGCCAAGCCGGACGGCAGCATCATCGAGACGCCGATCACGGCCAACTTCCGCGAGGGGTTGAACGTGCTGCAGTACTTCATCTCCACCCACGGCGCCCGCAAGGGCCTGGCGGACACGGCGCTGAAGACGGCGAACTCGGGCTACCTCACGCGCCGCCTGGTCGACGTGACGCAGGACCTGGTCGTGACCGAGGAAGACTGCGGCACCCAGAACGGCATGAACCGCCGCGCGCTGGTCGAGGGCGGCGAGGTCATCGAGAGCCTGCGCGACCGCATCCTGGGCCGCGTCACTGCGGTCGAGGTGCTGCACCCCGAGTCGCAGGAGATGATGGTGCCCGGCGGCACCATGCTGGACGAAGACCTGATCGACGTGCTCGAGGCCGCGGGCGTGGACGAGGTGAAGGTGCGCACGGCACTCACCTGCGGCACGCGCTTCGGCATCTGCGCCAAGTGCTACGGCCGCGACCTGGGCCGCGGCGGCCTGGTCAACGTGGGCGAGGCGATCGGTGTGATCGCCGCGCAGTCGATCGGCGAGCCCGGCACGCAGCTGACGATGCGCACCTTCCACATCGGCGGTGCGGCTTCGCGCGCCGCGGTGGCCAGCAGCGTGGACGCCAAGAGCGACGGCATCATCGGCTTCAACGCCACGATGCGCTACGTCACCAACGGCAAGGGCGTGCTGGTGGTCATCTCGCGCTCTGGCGAGATCGTCATCACCGACCCGCACGGCCGCGAGCGCGAGCGCCACAAGCTGCCGTACGGCGCGACGCTGAACATCAAGCCCGACCAGCACGTGAAGGCCGGTACCGTGCTCGCCACCTGGGACCCGCTGACCCGACCCATCATCACCGAGTTCGCCGGCCGGGCGAAGTTCGAGAACGTGGAAGAGGGCGTGACGGTGGCCAAGCAGGTCGACGAGGTCACGGGCCTGTCGACGCTGGTGGTCATCGACCCGAAGCGCCGCGGCGCGGCCAAGGTCGTGCGGCCGCAGGTCAAGCTGATGGATGCTGCCGGCCACGAGGTGAAGATCCCCGGCACCGACCACTCGGTGACGATCGGCTTCCCGGTCGGCGCGCTGATCCAGATCCGCGACGGTCAGGACCTGTCGCCGGGCGAGGTGCTGGCGCGGATCCCGATGGAAGGCCAGAAGACGCGCGACATCACCGGCGGCCTGCCGCGGGTGGCCGAGCTGTTCGAGGCCCGCAGCCCCAAGGACGTGGGCATCCTGGCCGAGATCACCGGCACGGTGTCGTTCGGCAAGGAGACCAAGGGCAAGAACCGCCTGCAGATCACCGACCACGAAGGCAAGGTGCACGAGGAGCTGGTCGCGAAGGAGAAGAACATCCTGGTCCACGAGGGCCAGGTGGTCAACCGCGGCGAGCTCGTGGTCGACGGCAGTGCCGACCCGCAGGACATCCTGCGCCTGCTGGGCATCGAGGAGCTGGCGCGCTACATCGTCGACGAGGTGCAGGACGTCTACCGCCTGCAGGGCGTGAAGATCAACGACAAGCACATCGAAGTGATCGTGCGCCAGATGCTGCGCCGGGTGCAGATCGTCAACGTGGGCGACACGGGCTACATCGCCGGCGAGCAGGTGGAGCGATCCGAACTGCTGGACACCAACGACCGCATGCGCGCCGAGGGCAAGCTGCCCGCGACGCATGCCGACGTGCTGCTGGGCATCACCAAGGCCAGCCTGTCGACCGACTCGTTCATCTCGGCCGCGTCCTTCCAGGAAACGACCCGGGTCCTGACCGAGGCGGCGATCATGGGCAAGCGCGACGAGCTGCGCGGGCTGAAGGAGAACGTGATCGTCGGCCGCCTGATCCCCGCGGGCACCGGCATGGCCTTCCACGAGGCACGCCGTGCCAAGGAGGCGATGGACGAGAACGAGCGTCGCGCGATCGCGCTGCAGGAGGCCGAGGAACTGGCCGCCGTGCAGATGGCGAACGTCGATGCGGCCACCGCCGCCGCAGCGGCCGCCGGCGACGCGGCCGACTGAGCGCAGGGCGTCCGGCCTGCGGGCCGGGCCTGCCCAGGGCGGCCTCGGCCGCCCTTTTTCATTCCGCCGGCGCGAGCTGCTCGGGTTCGCCGATCGCCAACCCCAGTGCCGCGGCGCGGCGGCGCAAGGCCAGCACGGCGCGGTCGCGGCTGAGCAGCCAGTCGACGCGCTGCGCCAGCGCGAGATCGATGAACATCTGGTCGTCGCCATCGCGACAGCGCAGCAAGGGCGTGGTCGGCGCTGGCTCGACCGCCACGGCACGCTCGTCGAAGGCCTGCAGCACCGTCGGCACATCGGGCCGCCAGGTCTGCAGCATCGGTCGCCCCAGCACCCGCTGCAGTTCGTCACGCATGGCGCGCGTGGCCAGCCAGCGCAGCCGGCCGGCGGCCAATGCCGCCCGCAGCGCGGCGGTGCGCGGGTCGGCGAACAGCAGCAACTCGAGCACGACGTTGGTGTCGATGACGGCGGCGGCCACCGCGGGCGCGCCGATCGTCGGGTGGGGACGGCGAGCCTGCACTTGTCCGACAGGCGGCGCGGAGCTATGGTCGGTGATCACCAGACCCGGAGCATAGCCATGACCGCCCACGCCACCGAACCGCGCGACCGCCTGATGGACGACCTGCGCGCCGTGATTGCCGACGCCGAGGAACTGCTGGCGCTGACCAAGGACCAGGCCGGCGAGGGTGCCGCGCGCCTGCGCGAGCGCGTGCAGGCGCGCCTGCTGCGCGCCCGTGACCGCCTGGGCGACCTGCAGGACTCGGCGCTCGAGCGCGCCCGGGCCGCCGGCGTCGCCGCCGACGACTACGTGCACGAGCGGCCGTGGCAGGCAGTGGGCATCGCGGCCGGCGTCGGCGTGCTGATCGGGCTGCTGATCGGCCGCCGTTGACCCGCCGCCTGCCGTGAGCGCGTCGGGGTCACCGCGCGGGCTGTTCGCGTCGGGTCAGCGCCTGCTGGGCACCGCGCTGGAGCTGTTGCAGGTGCGCGTGGACCTGCTGGTGCTCGAGTTCGAGCAGGAAAAGCTGCGCCTGTTCGACGCTCTGGGCCTGGCCGTGATTGCCCTGCTCGGCCTGGGCATCGGCACCCTGCTGCTGTGCGCCTGGCTCGTGATGCTGGCCCAGCCCGAGCAGCGCCGGCTCGTGCTGGCCGCGTTGGCGCTGGTGTTCCTGGCCGGCGGCGCCTGGGCGTTCTGGGCCGCGCGCTCGCGGCTGCGCCATCCCGCAGGCCTGTTCAAGCTCAGCGCGGACGAATTGGCGCGGGACCGCGAAGCCTTGGCCGCGGCTGCCGAGCGCAGCCAGCGGGATTGAGCGTGTCGCAGGCGCAGCGCCGGCTGGACGATCGGCGCGATCGGCTGCTGCGTCGCAGCGCCCGGCTGCGAGCCGAACTCGGCGCTGAGCTCACGATCTGGCGCCGGCCGCTGGGCGCCGCCGATCGGGTCCAGGACGGCTGGGCGTGGTTGCGCTCGAACCCGCATTGGCCGCTGGCGGTGCTGCTGGTGGCGCTGGTCAGGCGGCCACGACGCCTGTGGCGCTGGCTCGGCGGCGGGGTGTCGGTCTGGCGATTCGGGCTTTCGATCTGGCGCCTGCTGGATCGCCCGAATCGGCGCTGACGCGGGGAAGCGGGGAGCCGCTTGCCGCGGCCAGCCGTGCAGCATACAATGGAAGGCTTTTCGGCAGACATTGCCGCGCATTTTTGCTGCGCGCGCTGCGCCCATCGCTTGCCCACCCACGGAGCACCCGTGGCTCCTTCAAGCGGCCGGCGCGGTTTCCGGAAAATGAGAACGAGCAGCTTCAAACGGGAACGAGCACCAAATGCCAACCATCAACCAGCTCGTGCGCCATGGCCGCCAGGTCGAGGTCACGAAGTCCAAGTCGCCTGCGATGCAGAACAGCCCGCAGCGCCGCGGCGTGTGCACGCGCGTCTACACCACCACGCCGAAGAAGCCGAACTCGGCTCTGCGCAAGGTGGCCAAGGTGCGCCTGACCAACGGCTTCGAGATCATTTCGTACATCGGCGGCGAAGGTCACAACCTGCAAGAGCACAGCGTGGTGCTGGTGCGCGGCGGCCGGGTGAAAGACCTGCCCGGCGTGCGCTACCACATCGTGCGCGGCTCGCTCGACCTGCAAGGCGTCAAGGATCGCAAGCAGTCGCGCTCGAAGTACGGCGCCAAGCGCCCGAAGAAGGCTTAAGCAGCCCAAACCGCGGCGGGCCTCGTTGGGCCTGTCGAGTA
Source organism: Burkholderiales bacterium (assembly GCA_028872015.1). Lineage (GTDB taxonomy): Bacteria > Pseudomonadota > Gammaproteobacteria > Burkholderiales > Burkholderiaceae_C > Rubrivivax. The sequence goes on from JAGWLO010000111.1 coordinate 4,667, forward strand.
AGTGAAGAGCCGCCTGGCTCTTCGCGGTGCCGGAGCCGCAGTCCCGGCACCAACTGAAACCCCTGAAGGAAGACTCCCATGCCACGTCGCCGCGAAGTACCCAAGCGCGAGATCCTGCCGGACCCCAAGTTCGGCTCCATCGACCTGTCCAAGTTCATGAACGTGATCATGGAGTCGGGCAAGAAGGCGATTGCCGAGCGCATCATCTACGGTGCCCTCGAGCAGGTCGAGACCAAGGCCCAGAAGGATCCCCTGGAGATCTTCATGGTCGCGCTGAACAACATCAAGCCCATGGTGGAGGTCAAGTCGCGTCGCGTCGGCGGCGCGAACTACCAGGTCCCCGTGGAAGTCCGCCCCGTGCGCCGTCAGGCCCTGGCCATGCGATGGTTGAAGGAAAGCGCGCGCAAGCGCGGCGAGAAGTCGATGGCCGCCCGTCTGGCCAACGAACTGCTCGAGGCCAGCGAAGGCCGCGGCGGCGCGGTGAAGAAGCGCGACGAGGTGCACCGCATGGCCGAGGCGAACAAGGCGTTCTCGCACTTCCGCTTCTAAGCGCGAACCAGCTCAGTCTTCCGGCCGCCTTGACGGGTTATCACCAACCCGCGGGCGGCCCCTGCATTTGGAGAAACATCATGGCCCGCAAGACCCCCATCGAGCGCTACCGCAATATCGGTATCAGCGCGCACATCGATGCCGGCAAGACCACCACCACCGAGCGCATCCTGTTCTACACGGGTGTGAACCACAAGATCGGTGAGGTGCACGACGGTGCGGCCACGATGGACTGGATGGAGCAGGAGCAGGAGCGTGGCATCACGATCACGTCGGCCGCGACCACCTGCTTCTGGAAGGGCATGGACCTGAGCCATCCCGAGCACCGCATCAACATCATCGACACGCCCGGGCACGTCGACTTCACGATCGAGGTCGAGCGCAGCATGCGCGTGCTCGACGGCGCCTGCATGGTGTATTGCGCCGTGGGCGGCGTGCAGCCGCAGTCGGAGACCGTCTGGCGGCAGGCCAACAAGTACAAGGTGCCGCGGCTGGCCTTCGTCAACAAGATGGACCGCACGGGCGCCAACTTCTACAAGGTCTACGACCAGATGAAGGCGCGGCTGAAGGCGAACCCCGTGCCCATCGTGATTCCCATCGGCTCGGAGGAGAACTTCACCGGTGTGATCGACCTCATCGTGATGAAGGCGATCATCTGGGACGAGGCCTCGCAGGGCATGAAGTTCGAATACAAGGACCTCCCCGCCGAGCTCGTGGCCGAAGCGGGGAAGTGGCGCGAGAACATGATCGAAGCCGCCGCGGAAGCCAGCGAAGAGCTGATGAACAAGTATCTCGAATCGGGCGAACTGACCGAGGCCGAGATCATCCACGGCATCCGCGCGCGCACCATTGCGGCCGAGATCCAGCCCATGTTCTGCGGCACCGCGTTCAAGAACAAGGGCGTGCAGCGCATGCTCGACGGCGTGATTGACTTCATGCCCTCGCCGGTGGACATCCCGCCCGTGCCGGGCACCGACAACGACGACAAGCCGACCGAGCGCCGTGCCGCCGACGACGAGAAGTTCGCCGCGCTGGCCTTCAAGCTGATGACCGACCCCTATGTCGGCCAGCTCACGTTCGTGCGCGTCTATTCGGGCGTGCTGAAGTCGGGCGACTCGGTCTACAACCCGATCCGCGGCAAGAAGGAGCGCATCGGCCGCATCCTGCAGATGCACGCGAATCAGCGCGAGGAGATCAAGGAAATCCTGGCCGGCGACATCGCTGCCTGCGTGGGGCTGAAGGACGTGACCACGGGCGAGACCCTGTGCGACCCGGAATCGATCATCACGCTCGAGAAGATGATCTTCCCCGAGCCGGTGATCAGCCAGGCGGTAGAGCCCAAGACCAAGGCCGACCAGGAAAAGATGGGCATCGCGCTCGGGCGCCTGGCGCAGGAAGACCCGAGCTTCCGCGTGCGCACCGACGAAGAGAGCGGCCAGACCATCATCTCCGGCATGGGCGAGTTGCACCTGGAGATCATCGTCGACCGCATGAAGCGCGAGTTCGGCGTCGAAGCCAACGTGGGCAAGCCGCAGGTGGCGTACCGCGAGACCATCCGCAAGCCGGTCTCGGACGTGGAAGGCAAGTTCGTGCGCCAGTCGGGTGGCAAGGGCCAGTACGGCCATGTCGTGCTGAAGATCGAGCCGCAGGAGCCGGGCAAGGGCTTCGAGTTCGTCGACGCGATCAAGGGCGGCGTGGTGCCGCGCGAGTTCATCCCGGCGGTGAAGAAGGGCGTCGAAGATACCCTGCCCAACGGCGTGCTGGCCGGCTACCCGGTGGTCGACGTGAAGGTCACCCTGACCTTCGGTTCGTACCACGAGGTGGACTCGAACGAGAACGCGTTCAAGATGGCCGCCAGCATCGGCTTCAAGGACGGCTGCCGCAAGGCCAGCCCTGTGATCCTGGAGCCGATGATGGCGGTGGAAGTCGAGACGCCCGAGGACTATGCCGGCGGCGTGATGGGCGATTTGTCCAGCCGTCGCGGCATGGTGCAGGGCATGGACGACATGCCCGGCGGCGGCAAGGTCATCAAGGCCGAAGTGCCGCTGTCGGAGATGTTCGGCTACAGCACCACGCTGCGCTCGATGAGCCAGGGCCGCGCCACGTACACGATGGAATTCAAGCATTACAGCGAGGCCCCGAAGAACGTGGCCGACGCCATCATCACCGCGCGCGGCAAGTAATTCGCATCGGTCTTCGGCGGGCCGCCGTCTGCTGCCAGTGGCAGGCGGATCCCGGGCCTGCCGGAAACCTTAAACCACGCACTGGCACCGCTCTTTCCAGGAGATCGAAAAATGGCAAAAGGCAAATTTGAACGAACCAAGCCGCACGTGAACGTGGGGACGATTGGGCACGTGGACCATGGCAAGACGACGCTGACGGCGGCGATCACGACGGTGCTGTCGAGCAAGTTTGGTGGTGAAGCCAAGGCGTACGAC
>JAGWLO010000032.1 GCA_028872015.1 Burkholderiales bacterium
CTCGCCGCCGCGCTGGGCCACGGTGGTGGCCGAGGCGGCGAGCTGGTTGGCGGTGCGGGCCGAGTCGGCCGTCTGGCGCACGGTGCCGGTGAGCTGCTCCAGGCTGCTGGCGGCCTGCTGCAGGTTGCTCGCGGTCTGCTCGGTGCGGCTGGACAGGTCCTGGTTGCCGCTGGCGATCTGCTCGCTGGCGGTCGACATCGAGTCGCTGCCGGCGCGCACCTCGCCGATCACGCGGCGCAGCGCATCCTGCATGGCGCCGAGCGAGCGCAGCATCTGCGTCATCTCGTCGCGGCCCTCGGGCGTGACCGGGTGCGTCAGGTCGCCGGCGGCCATCGCTTCGGTGGCCTGGACGGTGTGGCGCAAGGGGACGGTGATCGAGCGTGTGATGAGCCAGCCGAAGACCGCCGCCACGGCCGCGCCCAGGGCCAGCAGCGCCAGCGCGGTGGCCTGCGTTCCGTCCAGGTGGTGCTGCATCGCCAGGCGGTCGGCGGCCACCTGTTCCTTCTGCTGCTGCGCCAGCGCTTCGATGGCCGCCACGTAGGCCTGGCTGGCCGGCACCATGTGGTCGTTCAGGGCCTGCCGGGCGGCGTCGGCATTGGCGGCCTTGGTCTGGTCCAGCACCTGCTGACTCGCGGCCAGGTACTCGCTGCGCCGGGCCGAGATGGCCGCCAGCAGCGCCTGGCCGCGTTCGCTGTGCACGGCCCGGCTCAGTGCGTCCTGCAGCGTGCCGATGCGGGCGCTGGTGTCCTTGATCGGGGCCTCGAAGAAGGCCGTCACGTCGGCCGCGCCGAAAGACTTGGCGATCGCCAGCGCGCGGGTGGCGTTGAGCTGCGTCAGCGCGCGCCACTCCTCGACGGCCGCGGCGCGGTGCTCACGCTCCAGCAAGTCCGTGGTGGCGCGGTCCAGCGCCTGCAGGCGCAGCACGGTGACGCCCACGACCAGGGCCATCAGTGCGATCACGAGGCCGAAGCCCAGGGCCTGGCGGGTGCCGGTGCGAATGTTGTTCAGTTTCATGGCTGCAACAGCTCGTGTTGGAAGAGGGAAAGGGGGAACTGCGACGGAGGGTGTGCGGGGTTCAGTGCCGCGAACGCCGCACCAGCGAGCCGACATCCAGGATCAGCGCCACGCGGCCGTCGCCCATGATCGTGGCGCCCGAGACGTCCTCGACGCGGCGGTAGTTGCTCTCGAGGTTCTTCACCACCACCTGCTGCTGGCCCAGCAGTTCGTCGACGAGCAGCGCGACGCGCCCGCCTTCGGCCTCGACCACGACCATGATGTTGCCGACATGCTCGAAGTCGAAGCGCGGCACGCCGAAGAGCTTTTCGAGGTCGAGCACCGGCATGTACTCGTCGCGCACCTCGACCACGCGGCCGTTGCCGCCGATCGTCCGGATCATCCCGGGGCGCACCTGGAACGACTCGACCACGCTGGACAGCGGCAGGATGTAGCACTCGTCGGCCACGCCCACGCTCATGCCGTCCATGATCGCCAGCGTCAGCGGCAGGCGCACCCGCACCGTCATGCCGTAGCCCTCGGCGGAGTCGATCTCCACCGTGCCGCCGAGCGCGGTGATGTTCCGCTTCACCACGTCCATGCCGACGCCGCGGCCCGAGACGTCGGTGACGACCTCGGCGGTGCTGAAGCCGGGGGCGAAGATGAGGCCGTAGACCTCGGCGTCGGCCATCGAGTCGGGGGCCTCGATGCCGCGCTCGCGGGCCTTGGCCAGCAGCTTGGCGCGGTTCAGGCCCTTGCCGTCGTCGCGCACCTCGATCACGATGCTGCCGCCCTGGTGGCTGGCGATGAGCGTGATCGTGCCGTGCTCGGGCTTGCCCTGGGCCAGGCGCTCGGCCGGCAGCTCGATGCCGTGGTCGCAGCTGTTGCGCACCAGGTGCGTGAGCGGGTCCGTGATCTTCTCGACCAGGCCCTTGTCGAGCTCGGTCGCCTCGCCCACCTGCACCAGCTCGACCCGCTTGCCCAGCTTGCCGGCGAGGTCGCGCAGCATGCGCGGAAACCGGTTGAAGACGAGCGACATCGGGATCATGCGGATGCCCATCACGGCCTCCTGCAGGTCGCGCGTGTTGCGCTCGAGGTCGGCCAGGCCGGACGAGAGCTGCTGGTGCAGCGCCGCGTCCACGCCCTTGCTGGTCTGCGCCAGCATGGCCTGCGTGATCACGAGCTCGCCCACCAGGTTGATGAGCTGGTCGACCTTCTCCACCGACACGCGCAGGGTGCTCGACTCGGGCGCCGGCACGGCCTTCTCGAGCTTCTCGGCCTTGTCGGCCTTGGGCGCCGGCAGATGGGGGCGGGCGGGTTCGGCGGCCGGCGCGGCGGCTTCGGCGGCGGCCGGCGCACCCGGTGCCTCGGCGAAGAAGCCGTAGCCGGGGTCGATCTCCGCGCCGGGGTCGGGCGCGCCCGGCGCACCGTCGTGGAAGCCGTAGCCGGCAGTCAGCGGCGCCAGTCGCACCTGCTCGCGCGCGACGTGGAAGCTGAACAGGTCGATGAGGTCGTTGTCGCTCGAGGTGGTGACGACCTTGAAGCGGCGCATGCCGTCGGCGGCCCGGCCGGCGTCCAGCGGCTCGATCGTGCCCAGGCCGGCGATCTCCTGGAAAAGCTCGACCAGCGGCTCGGCATGGGCGACATCGGGCAGCGGCCCGACCGTCAGTTCGAGGGCCCGGACCGGCGGCTTGACCACGGCCGCCGGAGCCGCCGGCGGCCGTTCGACCGCCGCGGCCTTCGGCGCCGGTGCGGCCGGCGGCGCGCTGCCTTCGGCCATGGCGCGGATCGCCACCAGCAGCTCGGCCGTGTCGATCGCTGCCTCGCCGTTGCCCTGGTGGCGCGCGAGCTGCGCCTTCAGCGCATCGCCGGCGGCCAGCAGCACATCGACCATCGGCGCGGTGGGCGCGAGCTCGTGGCGGCGCAGCTTGTCGAGCAGGGTCTCCATCTGGTGCGTGAGCTCGGCGACATCGGAGAAGCCGAAGGTCGCCGCACCGCCCTTCACCGAATGGGCGCAGCGGAAGATGGCGTTCATCTCCTCGTCGTCGGCGTCGGCCACGTCGAGGTTGAGCAGCAGCTGCTCCATCGACTCGAGGTTCTCGCCCGCTTCCTCGAAGAAGACCTGGAAGAACTGGCTCAGGTCGATGCCGGCCGCGGCATTGCGGCTCTCGTTGTTCATTTCGCCCATCGCGGGTCTCCTGCTCGTGTTTGCGGGGCTACCGGCGGTTCAGCGGATCACCTTGCCGATGACCTCGACCAGCTTGGCCGGGTCGAAGGGCTTGACCAGCCAGCCGGTGGCGCCGGCGGCGCGGCCGGCCTGCTTCATCTGGTCCGAGCTTTCCGTGGTCAGGATCAGGATCGGCGTGCTCTTGAACTTCGGGTTCTCGCGCAGCTTCTTCGTCAGGCTGATGCCGTCCATGCGCGGCATGTTCTGGTCGGTGAGCACGAGGTTGAAGTCGCGCGAGTTGGCTTTCTCGAAGGCGTCCTGCCCATCGACGGCCTCGACGACGTTGAAGCCGGCGTTCTTGAGCGTGAACGTCACCATCTGGCGCATCGAGGCGCTGTCGTCTACGGCAAGGATCGAGTGCATGGCAGGTCTCCGGGGAAGGCTTTCGGGGTCGGTTCTCGGGGCAGGCGGCTAGAACAGCTCGATCGAGCCGGCGTCCATCTCGTCCTGGGTCACGGGGTTGGGGCGCAGCGGCGCGGCTTCGACCAGCGCCTGGCCGTCCTCGTCGTCGTCGCCCATGGCATCGCGGGCGATGCGGTCGGCGCAGCTGCGCAGGCGCCGCGCGGTGTGGGCGATGAGCTGGCTGGCCATGTCCTGGAACTGCAGCGCCGTGATCGCGCCGGCGATGGCCTGCCGCGCCTGCGCCGGCGTGGCGCCGCCGAGCTGCTCGTCGGCCTGCCGGAAGTGCGCCATCAGCGCCTGGCTGGCGTCGTCGAGCAGGCGCTGCAGGCGTTCGAGATCGTTGCCGGCCACCATCAGGTGGTCCTGCAGCTCGGCCGCCACGGGCAGCGCCAGCCCGCCCTCGAAGGGCATGGCCGGGTCGGGCGTGGGCACAGCACGGGCGTCCTGCATGAACATGGGCATGGCGGTCGGGTTCGGGCTCGGCGCGGCCGGTATGGCGATGCGCCTGGAGGGGATTTCGGCACCCCGGGCCCCGACATTGAGGAAAAGATGGCGGTGCGTGCGGCCCTGGCCGCGCCGGCGCAGCGGCGCGCGCGCCGTGGCGGCCTGCGCGCTTTGCGATACTGGACACCATGAACGGCCTTGCCGCCCGCGCCCCCCGGCCCGCCGCCGCGGGGCGGGTGCGCCTGCTGCACCTGGAGGATTCCGAGCCCGACCACGCGCTGGTGCTGGCCCAGCTGCGGCGCAGCGGGCTGCAGGTGGACGCGCGCCGGATCGAGACGCGGGCCGAGTTCGAGGCCGCGCTCGAGCAACGCTGGGACCTGGTGCTGTCCGACTACCACCTGCCCGGGTTCACCGGCCTGCAGGCGCTGCAGCTGCTGCGGGCGCGCGCCGCCGCCCTCCCCGCCGCGCCGCCGCTGCCCTTCGTGCTGGTGTCGGGCCAGATCGGCGAGGACACCGCGGTCGAGGCCATGCGCAACGGCGCCGCGGACTACCTGCTCAAGAACAACCTGGCGCGGCTGGCGCCGGCGATCGAGCACGCCATCGACGCCGCGCGCACGCAGCGCGCGCGGCTGGCCGCCGACCGCGAGCTGCAGGCCTCGCGCCGGCGCCTGTCCGAGCTGGCGCAGCATCTGCAGACCAGCGTGGAGGCCGAGCGCCATGCCATCGCGCGCGAGATCCACGACGACGTCGGCGGCTCGCTCACGGCGCTGAAGTTCGACCTCGACTGGATCCGCCGCCATGCCGCCGACCCGGCCGTCGAGCAGCGCGCGCTGGCGGCGCTGGAGACGGTGACGAATGCGATCGAATCGAGCCAGCGCATCATGCAGAACCTGCGCCCGGCCATCCTCGAGCAGGGCCTGGTGGCGGCGCTGCAGTGGATGAGCCTGCGTTTCGAGAAGCGCACCGGCATCGTCTGCGAGTTGCGGGCCGGCGGCGGCTTCCAGCGCGAGGCGGTGGCGCTGCCGGCCGGGGTGGCGCTGGTGGCCTACCGCACGGCGCAGGAAGCGCTGACCAACGTCAGCAAGCACGCCCACGCCGGCCGGGTGGCGGTGGACCTGGCGCTCAGCGCCGGGGTGCTGTCGCTCGAGATCAGCGACGACGGCCGCGGTCTGTCACCGGCCGACCTGGCCAAGGCGCGCAGCTTCGGCATCCGCGGCCTGCACGAACGCGCCTCCACCGTGGGCGGCTGGATCGACCTCAGCAGCGGCGCCGCCGGCACGACGCTGATCCTGTCGGTGCCCCTGCAGGGCGCGGCGCCGCCGCCGCCCGATCCGAGCGACCCCGACGACGCCGAGAACTCGGCCTGGTCGGCGCTGTGAGCCGCCGATGAGCACCATCGAGGTCATCCTCTGCGACGACCACGCGCTGATCCGGCGCGGCATCCGCGACACCTTGTCCGATGCTGCCGACATCCGCGTCGTGGGCGAGGCCGGCGACTACGGCGAGCTGCGCAGCCTGATCCGCGCGCGGCTGGCCGAGCCGGGCCGCGCCAGCGCCTGCGACGTGCTGGTGCTGGACATCAACCTGCCCGGGCGCAGCGGGCTGGATGCGCTGCACGCGCTGAAGGACGAGGGCTCCGCGGTCAAGGTGCTGGTGGTGAGCATGTACCCCGAGGACCAGTACGCGATCCGGGCCCTGCGGGCCGGCGCCTACGGCTACGTCAACAAGGGCGGCGACCCGCAGCTGCTGGTGCAGGCGGTGCGCACGGTGGCGCAGGGACGCAAGTACGTGACGCCGGAGATCGCGCAGATGCTGGTCGAGAGCCTGACGGCGCCGGCCAGCGAGAGCGCGCACAGCAAGCTGAGCGACCGCGAGATGCAGACGCTGGTGATGATCGCCTCGGGCAAGCGCCTGGCCGACATCGCCGAGGAGCTGATGCTGAGCCCGAAGACGGTGTCGGTGTACCGCGCGCGGGTGCTCGAGAAGCTGCAGCTGGCCAACAACTCCGAGCTCACCGTCTATGCCATCCGCAACGGGCTGGTCGGGTCGTAGCCACCCCGTGCCGGCCGGCGCCGCGGCGCGCACGGCGCCGCTGGAAGATCCGCAGGCCATCCGACACGCCGGGCCCGAGCTGCTGTCGCTGGCCCTGATCGACAGTCGCAACCGGCTGCTGCTGTACCTGGCACGGGACGAATCGCCGGCGGCGTTGCGCATCGCGGCGCAGGCCGGCGCCTACCAGGAGTACTGGATCGCGCGCCATGTGCAGCGCCAGCGCGGCGAGGCCTGCGACCCGCGCGCGCCGCGGCTGGCCGGCATCGAGCCGCGCATCGAGGCCTGGGCCGGCGTCGGCACGGACGACGGCAGCGGCGGCGGCGCCCCGGCGCCCGGGGCCCTGCGCGGCTATCTGGCGCAGGCGCTCGAGATCACGCTCGATCTGCTGGCCGGCCTGCCGGCCGGGGCCGACGACGCTGCGCTGCACTACTACCGCGCCAGCCTGCTGCACGAAGACCGGCTGGGCGAGGCGCTGGCCGAGCGCCTGGGCCTGGCCGGGCCGCCCGCGCGGGCCGTGCGGCCGCCGCTGTGGATGCCGGCGCAGCGCCTGCGGCTCGGGGCCGAGCCCGGCGAGCCCGGCCGGACGGGCCTGGTGCCGCACAACGAGCGCTGGGCGCACGAGGTGGCGGTGCCCGAGTTCGAGATCGACGCCCAGGCCGTGACCTGGGGCCAGTTTGCCGAGTTCGCGGTCGACGGGGGCTACGACCGGCGCGAGCTCTGGAGCGACGCTGGCTGGGCCTGGGTCCGGGCCCAGGGCCGCCGCGCGCCGGGCCGGGTGGAGCAACTGCAGGGCGGCGTGCTGGTGCAGCGGGGCGTGGGCGCGCAGTCTGCCCTGCAGCGCGCGCCGGCCGGGCAGCCCGCCATGCACCTGAGCCGCCACGAGGCCGAAGCCTGGTGCCGCTGGGCCGGCCGCCGCCTGCCCACCGAGGCCGAGTGGGAGCTGGCCGCGCGCGCCGGCGCCGGCCGCGGCTTCGTGCGCGGCGACGTCTTCGAATGGGTGCTGGGCAGCGCCCGCGCCTGGCCCGGTGCCGCAGCGCCGGGCCCGGGCGCACTCGACGAAGTGCCCGCCCCGGGCCCCGCACCGGGCGCGCCGGGTGTGCTGCGCGGCGCCTCGTTCGCCACCCGGCTGCGGTGGGGTCAAGCCACGGCGCGGCGCTTCGCCCCGGCGGCCCGCGATACCATGTTCAGCGGCTTTCGCAGCTGCGCTGCCTGATCCGTGCCGCCGACCCCCATCGGCGCGCCGCCGCCCCCCTTCCAACCCGCCTGGCACCCATGACCCGAATCGACTTCACGCTCAACGGCCGCGCCACCGCGACCGAGGCCGAACCCGCGACCCTGCTGGTCGATCTGCTGCGCGGCCCGCTGGCGCTCACCGGCACCCATGTCGGCTGCGACACCGCGCAGTGCGGCGCCTGCACCGTGCTGCTCGACGGCCAGGCCGTCAAGAGCTGCAGCGTGCTGGCCCTGCAGGCGCAGGGCCGCAGCGTCACCACCGTCGAGGGCCTGGCCGGCCTGGCTGGCCAGGCGGACGGCACGCTGCATCCGCTGCAGCAGGCCTTCATCGACTGCCACGGCCTGCAGTGCGGCTTCTGCACCCCGGGGATGCTGATGAGCGCGGCCTGCCTGCTGCAGCACAACGCCCGGCCGTCCGAGCACGACATCGTGCAGGCGCTCGAGGGCAACCTGTGCCGCTGCACCGGCTACGTGAACATCGTCGCCGCCGTGAAGCAGGCGGCCGACACCATCGCCCGGGAGACGGCATGAACGCCCCCGATCTGGATTTCGCCGCCCGCTTCGGCAGCGGCCGCGCGGTGCGTCGCGTCGAGGACCCCGCACTGGTGCAGGGCCAGGGCCGCTTCACCGACGACGTGGCGCCGGCGGGCCAGCTGTTCGCGCGCTTCGTGCGTTCGACCCAGGCCCATGGCCGCATCGTCGCCATCGATGCCGCGGCCGCGCGCGCGCTGCCCGGCGTGGTGGCGGTGTACACCGGCGCCGACCTGGCCGCCGCGGGCGTGAAGCCGCTGCCGCCGGCGGCCGGCTTCAAGCGCGCGGACGGCAAGCCCATGAGCCCGCCGCCCAAGCACATCCTGGCGCTGGACACGGTGGGCTTCGTGGGCGATGCCGTGGCGCTGGTGGTGGCCGACAGCCGCGCCGCGGCGCGTGCCGCGGCCGACGCGGTGGCGGTCGAGCTCGAGCCGCTGCCGGCGGTGGCCGATGCCGCCGCGGCGCTGGCGCCGGGCGCGGTGGCGCTGTGGGCCGGTGCCCCGGGCAACGTGGTGGCCGAGATGGCGCATGGCGACGCTGCCGCGGCGGCTGCCGCATTCGCGCGCGCCCGCCACACGGTGGCGCTGGAGATCTTCAACCAGCGCCTGGCGGCCAGCCCGATGGAGCCGCGTTCGGTGCTGGCCTACCCGGACGGCGAACGCCTGACGCTGCGCATGTCCAGCCAGATGCCCACCGGCGTGCGCGCCGGCCTGGTCGCCACGCTGCCCGGCCGCACCGAGGCCAACGTGCGCGTGCTCGTGGGCGACGTCGGCGGCGGCTTCGGCATGAAGACCGGCATCTACCCCGAGGACGTGGCCGTGGCCTTTGCCGCGCTGCAGCTGCAGCGGCCCGTGAAGTGGCAGGCGGAGCGGCTGGACGACTTCCTCTCGTCCTCGCACGGCCGCGACGTCGTCAGCAAGGCCGAGCTGGCGCTGGACGACACGGGCCGCGTGCTGGCCCTGCGCGTGCGCTCGTACGCCAACGTCGGCGCCTACCCGGGCGGCGCCGGCATCGCGATCCAGCTGCTGATCGGGCCCTGGGTCAGCACCAGCATCTACGACATCCCCACCATCGACCTGCGCCTGTCGGCGGTGCTCACCAACACCGCCCCCACGGGCGCCTACCGCGGCGCCGGCCGGCCCGAGGCGATCTACCTCATCGAGCGGCTGCTCGACGCGGCGGCCCGCGAGATGGGCCTCGACGGCGCCGAGCTGCGCCGGCGCAACATGGTGCGGCCCGAGCAGATGCCCTACCGCAACCCGATGGGCCAGGTGTACGACAGCGGCCAGTTCGAGCGCATGCTCGACCAGGGCCTGCAGCTGGCCGACTGGGCCGGCTACCCGGCACGCCGCGCAGCCTCGCAGGCGCGGGGCAGGCTGCGCGGCCGCGGCATCGCCACCTTCCTCGAATGGACCGGCGGCAACGCGCTCGAGGAGCAGGTGCAGGTGCGCATCACCGGCGACGGCTTCGTCGAGCTGACCTCGGCCACGATGCCGATGGGGCAGGGCATCGCCACCAGCTACGCGCAGCTGGCGGTGGACGTGTTCGGCGTCTCGATCGACCGCATCCGCATCCTGCAGGGCGACACCGACCGGGCCAACGGCTTCGGCAGCGCCGGCAGCCGCTCGCTGTTCACCGGCGGGGCGGCCGTGCACGTGGCCTCGCAGAACGCGGTGCTCAAGGCCACCGACCTGGCGGCCCAGGCGCTGGAGGCCCCGGCGGCCGACATCGAATACGTGGCCGGCCGCTTCCGCGTCGCCGGCACCGACCTGGGCATCGGCCTGTTCGAGCTGGCGGCGCGCCAGGGCGGCGGCGTGATCCGGGCCGAGGGCGGGGCCAAGGCCGGCGCCGCCACCTGGCCCAACGCCTGCCACGTGTGCGAGGTCGAGATCGACCCCGCCACGGGCCAGGTCGAGATCGTGGCCTACGCCTCGGTCAACGACATCGGTCGCATCGTCAACCCGATGATCGTGCAGGCCCAGGTGGAAGGCGGCGCGGTGCAGGGCATCGGCCAGGCGCTGTGCGAGCGCGTGGCCTACGACGACGAGGGCCAGCTGCTCAGCGCCAGCTTCATGGACTACGCGCTGCCGCACGCCGATGTCTTCCGCGGCTTCAAGACCGCGTTCGACCAGAGCGTGCCCTGCCTGACCAACACGCTGGGCGCCAAGGGCGTGGGCGAGCTGGGCACCATCGGCGCCACGCCGGCGGTGGTCAACGCGGTGGTCGATGCGCTGGCCCAGGCCGGCCAGGGCCGCGCCGCCGAGCAGGTGCAGATGCCGCTGACGGCCGAGACCGTGTGGCGCGCGCTGCGCGGCCAGTACCCGGCGGTGCGGCTGCCGGGCTGACGCGGCCCCGGTGCTGGCTGGGCCGCACCGGGTTTGACGGGCCGCCGGGCCGCCGGGCGGAGGTGCCGGTGTCGCCTTGAAATCGCTTTCGGGTTAGCGAGGATTGTGGTTATTCATCGAATTTCGAATACTCCTGAAAGCGCTTGCAAAAAAAGAAGCGGGCCCCGATGCCGCAGCCTGGCTGCCGATGCCTCAACGTTGACTGGAGACAACCGATGAAGCCCAAGACCTTTCCCCGGCGGGATGCTGCCGCCCCCGTGTCCTTGTGCCTGAACGCCGTGGCGGCCGCCTGTGCGATGGCACTGGCCGCCGGCTCGGCCCAGGCGCAGCAGGCCCAGGCCGCCGCGGCGCCGGCTTCGGCGGCCTCCGCGTCGGCCGCCGGGGGCGCGGGGTCGGTCGTGGTCGTGACCGGCTTCCGGCACTCGATCGAGAGCTCGATCGCGACCAAGCGCGAGTCGAACTCGATCGTGGAGGTGGTCTCGGCCGAGGACATTGGCAAGCTGCCCGACTCGAGCATCGCCGAGTCGCTGGCCCGGCTGCCGGGCCTGACCGGGCAGCGCGGCGCCGACGGCCGGGTCAACGTGATCTCGATCCGTGGCCTGTCGCCGGCCTTCTCGGGCGTGCTGCTGAACGGGCGCGAGATGGTCAGCTCCAACGACGGCCGGGCGGTGGAATACGACCAGTTCCCCTCGGAGCTGATCAGTTCGGCCGTCGTCTACAAGACGCCGAATGCCGCCCTGATCGGCCAGGGGCTGTCGGGCACGGTGGACATGATGACGCGCCGCCCGCTCGACACCCGCGTCCGCGAGGTCGCGCTCAACGCGCGCCTGGAAGCCAACTCGAACGGCACCCAGGTGCCCGGCGTCGCCAGCCCGATCGGCAAGCGCGTCAGCGCCTCGTACGTGAACCAGTTCGCCGACAACACGATCGGTCTCGCGGTGGGCTTCGCGCATCTGGAATCGACCACGCAGCTGAAGCTCGAAGAGCTCGACCAGTATGGCGACTACTCGGTCTACGGCCTGCCCGTCAACGGCATTCCGAACTCGCTGTTCCAGGCGCCGAGCGTGTCCTGGGGGCCGACCAGCAAGGCCATGTTGCCGATGTTCTGGACCGGCTCGCAGTCGACGAAGAAGAACACCCGTGACGGCCTGATGGCGGTGCTGGAGTACAAGCCGAACAAGGATCTGCACAGCCAGCTCGACCTCTACTACTCGAAGTTCGACACCCACGAGGTCGGCGGCAAGCTGACCGTCAACCAGTTCGCGCAGTGGGGCGGCGCGGCGGCCAACCTGACGAACGTGGGCACGACGCAGATCGGCCAGAACACCTTCGCCACCAGCGCCACCGACAGCGCGCTGCCGACGACGACGACCAACTACGACACCAGGCGGCGCGACAGGATCTCGGCGCTGGGCTGGAACACCTCGCTGAAGTTCGCCGACAAGTGGACGGCGGTCTCCGACCTGAGCTACTCGCGAGACGTCCGTGACGAGAAGTACCAGGAGGTCTACGCCGGCCCCTGGAGCATCGCGAACAACAACTGGACCTACGGCCCCTTCAGCTGGAACGTGCCGGTCGACGGCGGGCCGCAGTCGTTCACGCCGCTGCAGCCGGGATTCCTGTCCGACGCGAACGCGATCAAGTTCGGCGACGAGGCCGGCTTCAACTACGTGCCCGGCGAGCCGCGCTGGACCGGCGTGATCCGCAATCCCCACGTCACCGACACGATCAAGACCTTCCGCCTGTCCCTCAAGCGCTCGCTCGACCAAGGCATCTTCAGCGCCGTCACTGGCGGCCTGAACTACACCCAGCGCGACAAGACCGTCTCCAGCAACGAGACCCGGCTGCTGATGCCGGTCGATGCGAACGGCAACAACATCCGCGATATCCCGGCCGGCGCGGTGCTTTCGCCGCTGAACATGTCGTGGATGGGCGTGCCGCAGTTCATCCGGCTCGACGTGCCCTACCTCGTCGCCTCGGGCACGCTCAGCCTGAAGCCGGCCGAGCTGGAACTGAAGGCCAACGACTCGGGCGTGCACGAGAAGGTCACCACGGCGTACGCGATGCTCGACATCGACACCGCGCTGGCCAACGTGCCGATCCGGGGCAACATCGGCGTCCAGGCGATCCACACCCAGCAGAACTCCACCGGCTGGGAATACCGCGGCAACAACGACAACGTCGACTTCAGCCTGCTGTACGCCCGCAACGGCGGCACCAGCTACAACGACCTGCTGCCGAGCATGAATCTGGTGGCCGAATGGCGGCCCGACCTGATCACACGTTTCGGCTGGGGCATCGCCACCGCGCGGCCGGCGATCAACGACATGCGCGCCGGCACGAGCACGCCCACCGTCGATACCAAGCCCGGGCCCAACCAGGGCTACTGGTCGACCGCCTATGCCGGCAACCCCAACCTGAAGCCCTGGAAGGCGGTCGCCCTCGACCTGTCGATCGAGAAGTACTTCGGCAAGCGCAGCTACGTATCGGTGGCCGCGTTCAACAAGCGGCTGACCAGCTACATCACGTATGGCGACAGTGCCCGTGACAACTCGGCCATTCCGCTGCCGCCCCAGGCGGCCGGCATCACCGTGCAGCAGTACGGCCCGGTGTTCCAGCCGCTCAATGGCCACGGGGGTCGTGTCGAGGGCTTCGAGTTCGCGGTCTCGCTCGAAGGCGCGCTGCTGACGCCGGCGCTCGACGGCTTCGGCGTCGTCTTCAGCGCCACCAAGCTGAACAGCTCGATCCGCGACCAGAAGGTGGACCAGAACTCCAACCAGGTGATCGCGGGCTCGTCGACCTCGATCAACGGGCTGTCGGGGATCTCGAACAACCTGACCTTCTACTACGAGAACTACGGCTTTTCTGCCCGCATCAGCCAGCGCTACCGGTCGGCGTTCACGGCCACCACGCGCGACATCTTCTTCCGGCCCACCACCCGCTCGCAGGGCGCCGACAAGGTGGTCGACATGCAGCTCGGCTACGCCTTCGACGACGCCAGTCCGCTGAAGGGGGTGTCGCTGATGTTGCAGGTCAACAACCTGACCAACACCTACACCCGCAATTACAAGACGCCGGGCAACCTCGACGTGCCGGATCCGACCCAGCTGATCCCGAACTACACCTACGAGTTCGGACGCCAGACCCTGGCCGGTGTGAACTACAAGTTCTGACCCCGCGGGCCCGCCATGCCCCCGTCGACGCGTCGACGGGGGTGTCGCCCCGCGTGCCGGGGCGACATGATCGCGCCATGTTCAGCTCGAGGGCCGTCACATCATGATTCCCGAACCGGTGCGCAACATCGTGATCGTCGGCGGCGGCACTGCCGGCTGGATGACCGCCGCGGCCCTGGCCAAGGTACTCGAGGGCGGCTGCCGCATCCGGCTCGTCGAATCCGATGCCATCGGCACCATCGGCGTCGGCGAGGCGACGATCCCGCACATCGCCGATTTCAACCGCGCGCTCGGCATCGACGAGGACGAGTTCATGCGCGCCACGCAGGGCACGTTCAAGCTCGGCATCGAATTCGTGGACTGGGGCGCGATCGGCGACCGCTACATCCATGGCTTCGGCTTCGTCGGGCAGGCCACGCAGGCCTTGCCGTTTCACCATTTCTGGCTGCGCATGGCGCAGCTCGGCAAGGCGGGCCGGCTCGAGGACTACTCGATCAACACGGCCGCGCCCCGCCACGCCAAGTTCATGCGCGCGCGCAAGGACATGCCGGGCTCGCCGGTCGCCGACATCTCGCACGCCTTCCACTTCGATGCCGGCCTGTACGCCCGCTTCCTGCGCGGCTACGCCGAGCAGCGCGGGGTGGTGCGCACCGAGGGCCAGATCGCGCGGGTGCTGCAGCGCGAGCCCGACGGCTACATCGAGGCGCTGGTGATGGAGGGCGGCGAGCGCATCGCGGGGGACTTCTACATCGACTGCTCGGGCCTGCGGGGCCTGCTCATCGAGCAGACGCTGCACGCCGGCTTCGACGACTGGTCGCACTGGCTGCCGGTCGACCGCGCGCTGGCGGTGCCCTGCGAGCCGGCGGGGCCGCTGCTGCCGATGACCCGATCGACCGCCCATGCCGCCGGCTGGCAATGGCGCATCCCGCTGCAGCACCGCACCGGCAACGGCCACATCTACTGCAGCAGCTTCATGGCCCAGGACGAAGCGGCCGACATCCTGCTGCGCAACCTCGACGGCAAGGCGCTGGCCGACCCGCGGCCGCTGGCGTTCAAGACCGGGCGGCGCAAGACCTTCTGGGACCGCAACTGCGTCGCCGTGGGTCTGTCCAGCGGCTTCCTGGAACCGCTGGAATCGACCAGCATCCATCTCGTCAACACCGCCATCTCGCGCCTGCTGACCTTCTTCCCGCACCGGGGGTTCGACGCCGCCGACATCGCCGAATACAACGCGCTCACGCACTGGGAGTACGAGCGCATCCGCGACTTCCTGGTGCTGCACTACAAGGCCACCGAGCGCGACGATTCCGAGTTCTGGAACTACTGCCGCACGATGCCGGTGCCCGACACGCTGCAGCGCAAGATCGACCTCTTCCGCAGCAACGGGCGCGTGTTCCGCGACGGCATGGAGCTGTTCGCCGAGCCGAGCTGGCTGCAGGTGATGATCGGCCAGCGCATCGTGCCGCGGGCCTACCACCCCTTCGCCGACCTGCGGCCCGAGGCCGAGGTCGAGGCCTACGTGGCCAACGTCGCCCAGGTCATCGCCAAGTGCGTCCAGGTGATGCCGACGCAGGCCGAGTACATCGCCGAGCACTGCGCGGCCAGCCCGCGATGACGGCGCCCTCGGCCGCGCGGCGCGCCTGGCTGGCGGTGGGGCTCGGGGCCGCGCTGCCCGTGCGGGCGGGCGCGCGCAGAACGCTCAGCGTCGCGGCCTACCCGTTGGTCGACGAGATCGTGAAGGCCGCGCTGCCGCGCTGGCGGCAGCGCCATCCCGACGTCCACGTCGAGGTCGTGAGCCGGCAGTACGCCGACCACCACACGGCGATGACGACGGCGCTGTCGACCTCGGTCTACCTGCCCGACGTGATGGCGCTGGAGTCGAGCTATGTCGGCCGCTTTTCGCAGGGCACCGGTCTCGGTGACCTGTCGCAGCCGCCGTACCGCGCCGATCTGCTGCGCGAGCGCTTCGTGCCCTTCGCCTACGACCAAACCGTCAATTCGCGCGGCGAGGTCACGGCCGTGCCCACCGACATCGGACCGGGCACGCTGCTGTACCGCGAGGACCTGCTGGCCAAGGCCGGCCTGACGGCGGCGGATCTCGCGCCCTCGTGGGACGCCTACGTCGAAGCCGGCATCCGGCTCAAGGCGGCCACGGGCGCCTACCTGATCGGCAACGCGCAGACCCTCAAGGACATCGTGATGCGCACCGGCATCCGGCCCGGCGAGGGGATGTACTTCGACCGCGACTCGCGGGTGCTGGTCCAGGAGCCGCGCTTCGTGCGCGCGTTCGAGCTCGCGCGCAAGCTCCGGCGGCACGGCCTGGACGCCCGCGTCAACGCCTGGTCCAACGAATGGGCCGAGGGCTTCCGCCGCGGCACGCTCGCGACCGAACTGTCGGGCGCCTGGATGGTCGGGCAGATGGCCAACTGGGTGGCGCCGGACACGCGCGGGCGCTGGCGCGCCGCCCAGCTGCCCGAGAGCACCTTCGTCAGCTACGGCGGCACGTTCTACGCCATGCCGCGCCGCGCAGCGGCCGAGAACAAGGCGCTGGCCTGGGAGCTGATCGAGCTGCTCACGCTCGACCGCCGGCAGCAGCTCGCGGCCTTCAAGGACCAGGACGCGTTCCCGGCCCTGCTCGAAGCCTTCGACGATCCGTTCTTTGCCGAGCCCATGCCGTTCCTGGGCGGCGAGCCGGCGCGCCGGCTGTGGCGCGACGCGGCCCGCCGCATCACGGCCCGGCGTGTGCACAAGCAGGACAACTTCGCCGACGAGGTGGTCAGCACCGAGCTGGACAACGTGCTCGACCACGACAAGCCCATCGAGCAGGCGCTGGCCGATGCCTACCGCCTGCTCGAGCACCGGGCCCACCGCTGATGCGCCTGCCTGCCGCCCTGCGCCTGTCGCCCCGCTGGGCGCCCTATGTCTTCATCAGCCCGTTCCTGGTGCTGTTCGCGGTCTTTGGCGTGTTCCCGCTCGGCTTCTCGCTCTACCTCGCCTTCCACAGCTGGGAGCCGACGAGCGGCCTGGGCGCGATGCACTGGGTGGGGCTGGACAACTTCACGTTCGCCCTCGGCGACGAATGGTTCTGGAAATCGCTGAAGAACACCGCCTGGCTGGCGCTGGCCTCGGGCGCGCCGCAGCACCTGGTGGCGATCCCGCTGGCGGTGTTCATCCACCAGTCCTTCAAGCGTCTGCGCAACGCCGTCGTCGGCGCCTACTTCCTGCCCTACATCACCTCGACCGTCGCGATCGCGATCATGTTCAGCTCGCTGTTCTCGACCGACTACGGCCTCGTCAACGCCGGCCTGCACGGGCTGTTCGGCATCCCGCACATCGACTGGCTGGGCCAGCCCGCCACGATCAAGCCGGCCATCGCGCTCATCGTGTTCTGGCGCTACCTCGGCTTCAACGTCGTGCTCTACCTGGCTGCGCTGCAGACGATCCCGAAGGAGCTGTACGAGGCCGCGACGATGGACGGCGCGGGGCGCTGGCAGCAGTTCTGGGCCATCACGCTGCCCAGCCTGAAGCCGATGATCTATTTCGGCGTCACGCTCAGCGTCATCGGCGGCCTGCAGCTGTTCGAGGAGCCCTTCATCCTCACGGGGGGCCGGGGCGGCGCCGACCAGTCGGGGATGACCGCGGCGATCTACCTCTACCGCATGGCCTTCGACTTCAACGACTTCGGCGGCGCGAGCGCGATGTCGTGGCTGCTCTTCGTCGTCGTCGCGGTGCTGACCTGGCTCACCAACCGCGCCTTCCGCCCGCGCGGGGCCCCGGCATGAGCGGCATCCGCGGCAGGGGCGGCTTGCATCAAGAGCGCCTGTCCGCCGGCGCCGCGTACGCCGTCGTCGGGCTGGGCGCGCTGGTCATGCTCGCGCCGTTCTACTTCATGTTCGTGTTCGCGACCCAGTCGCGCACCCACATCTTCAACCTGCCGCCGCCGCTGTGGTTCGGCGGCGACCTGCTCGCGAACCTGAAGATCCTCACCGGGCGGCTGCCGTTCTGGCGCAACCTGGGCTGGAGCGTCTACGTCGCACTCGCCTCGACCGCGCTGACGCTGCTGTTCTGCTCGATGGCCGGCTACGCCTTCGCGCTGCTGGAGTTCCGCTTCAAGAAGGCGCTGTTCACGCTGGTCATGGCGACGATGCTGCTGCCCTCGTTCATGAACATGATCCCGACCTTCATGATCATGGACGCGCTGGGCTGGATCGACCAGGCACGCGCGCTCTACATCCCGGGTGCGGCCAGCGCCTTCGGCATCTTCCTGATGCGCCAGTTCGCCTCCACGGCGGTACCGCGCGAGCTGATCGAGGCCGCGCGCATGGACGGCTGCGGCGAGTTCGGCATCTACGGGCGCATCGTGCTGCCGCTGCTGCGGCCGGCGCTGGGCACCCTGGGGCTGGTCACCTTCATCGCCTCGTGGAACAACTTCATCGGGCCGCTGATCGTGATGCGCAGCGCCGACCACTACACCCTGCCGCTGGCGCTGCGCAGCCTGCAGAGCACGGTCAATACCGAGTGGGGCGCGTTGATGACGGGCTCCGCGATCGCCACCCTTCCGCTCCTCGTCCTGTTCGCGATCTCGTCGCGACAGCTGATCAACGGCCTCACTGCAGGCGCCGTGAAATGACGCGCCGGTCCTGACCTCACCATGCCCCTTGCCGACGACCTACGCCGCCAGTTTCCGTCCGATTTCGTCTGGGGCGTGGCCACCAGCGCCTTCCAGATCGAGGGCGCCGCCCACGAGGACGGCAAGGGCGAATCGATCTGGGACCGCTTCTGCCGCCAGCCGGGTGCGATCGCCGACGCCAGCAACGGTGACGTGGCCTGCGACCACTACCACCGGCTCGACAGCGACCTTGACCTCATCGCCGCGCTCGGTGTCGACGCCTACCGCTTCTCGGTCTCGTGGCCGCGCGTGCAGCCCCTGGGCCATGGCGCCTGGAACGCCCGAGGCCTGGACTTCTACGAGCGCTTGGTCGACGGCCTGAGCGCGCGCGGCGTCCGGCCCTATCTCACGCTCAACCACTGGGATCTGCCGCAGGCGCTGCAGGAGACCGGCGGCTGGGCCCATCGCGACACCGTGCACCGCTTCGTCGACTACGCCCGCGGCCTGCAGCGCCGGCTGGGCGACCGCGTCGCCGCCATCACGACCCACAACGAACCCTGGGTGATCGCGGTGCTCGGGCACCAGAGCGGCAGCTTCGCGCCCGGCCTGAAGAGCCGCAAGACGGCGGCCCAGGTCGCGCACCACCTGCTGCTCAGCCACGGCCTGGCGCTGCGGGCGCTGCGCGCCGACGGCGCCCGGGCAGGCCTGGGCATCGTGCTGAACCTGGCCCACACGGAGCCGGCCACCGACACGCCGGCCGACCGGGCCCAGGCGCGCCTGGACGACGCGCGCGGCCGCCGCTGGTACACCGACCCGCTGTTCAAGGGCCACTACCCGCAGGAGGTGCTGGACGA
Organism: Burkholderiales bacterium; assembly: GCA_028872015.1. GTDB lineage: Bacteria > Pseudomonadota > Gammaproteobacteria > Burkholderiales > Burkholderiaceae_C > Rubrivivax. The sequence goes on from JAGWLO010000032.1 coordinate 18,864, forward strand.
GCTGGGCGCGGACGCGCCGGCGGTCGAGCCCGGCGACATGGCGGTCATCGCCACACCCATGGACTACCTGGGCGTCAACTACTACTCGCGTGCCGTCTCCAGCGCCGACGGCAGTTTCGACGCCAAGCGCTCGGGGCTGGCGCTGACCGAGATGGGCTGGGAGATCTACCCCCGGGGCCTGACCGAGCTGCTGCTGACGCTGCACCGCGAGTACACCCTGCCGCCGGTCTACATCACCGAGAGCGGCGGCGCCTTCAAGGACCCGCTCACGGCCGACGGCCGTGTCCATGACGCCGACCGCACCGAGTACCTGCGCACCCACATCGCGGCCGTGGCGGAGGCGCTGCGCCAGGGCGTGCCGATGGCCGGCTACATGGTCTGGAGCCTGATGGACAACTTCGAGTGGTCCAGCGGCTACGCCAAGCGCTTCGGCATCGTCCACGTCGACTACGCGACCCAGCAGCGCACGCTGAAGGACAGCGCGCGCTGGTACCGCGAGTTCCTGGCCGCGCGCGCGGCCGCGGCGGCCTGAGGTGGGCGCGGTCAGCCTGCGCGGCGTGCACAAGCGCTTCGGCGCGGTGGAGGTCATCCGGGGTGTCGACCTCGAGGTGCGCGACGGCGAATTCCTGGTCTTCGTCGGCCCGTCGGGCTGCGGCAAGTCGACGCTCCTGCGCATGATCGCCGGGCTCGAGGCGATCACCGAAGGCGAGCTGCTGATCGACGGCCGGCGCGCGAACGAAGTGCGGCCGGCCGATCGCGGCGCGGCGATGGTGTTCCAGAGCTACGCGCTGTACCCGCACATGACGGTGGCCGAGAACATGGGCTTCGCGCTGCGCATGGCGGGCGTGCCGCGGCCGCAGCGCGAGCAGCAGGTGCAGCGCGCGGCCGAGCTGCTGCGCATCACCGAGCTGCTCGGGCGCTACCCGAAGGCGCTGTCGGGTGGCCAGCGCCAGCGCGTCGCGATCGGGCGCGCCATCGTGCGCAAGCCCCAGGTGTTCCTGTTCGACGAGCCGCTGTCGAACCTGGACGCCTCGCTGCGCGTGAGCATGCGCATCGAGCTCTCGCGCCTGCATGCCGAACTCGGCAGCACCATGATCTACGTCACCCACGACCAGGTCGAGGCGATGACGATGGGCAGCCGCATCGCCGTCTTCAACCAGGGTCGGATCGAGCAGCTGGGCGCCCCGCTGGACCTGTACAACCAGCCCGCCAACAAGTTCGTCGCCGGCTTCCTGGGCGCGCCGCGCATCAACCTGATCGACAAGCCGGCTGCGGGCGCCGCCGCGGCGCATCGCGCGCTCTGGGACGCGTTGACGGCGAACGCGCCCGAGGGTGCCGGGTGCGTCGGGCTGCGCGCCGAGCACCTGCGCGTGGCGCCGGCCGGCCAGGGCATCGCGGCCCGCGTCGAGCTGGCGGAGCACCTGGGCGATTCCTCGATCCTGTACTTGCGCGTCGACGGCGTCGCCGAGCCGCTGCATGCGCGTGTCGGTGCCGGTCACGCAGAGCTCGCGGCCGGCCGGACGATTGGCCTGGTGCCTGATGCCGCCTGGGGGGTGGTCTTCGACCGGGACGGGAAATGCCTGCGATGAGGCGATTTCGCTGCACCCAGGTCAGTGCCGGCAGCGGGCGGCTGGCGATGCTCGCGCTCGCCGGCGCACTCGCCCTGGCCGGGCCGGCCCGGGCGGCGCGCGCCGAGCCGGTCGACGTGCCGCCGGGCTATCGGCTCGTGTGGAGCGACGAGTTCGATGTCGACGGACCGCCAGATCCTGCCAAATGGGGGTTCGACACGTCGATGAACAAGACCGGCTGGCACAACCACGAGTTGCAGTACTACGCCGGCCCGCAGTCCGAGAACGCCGTCGTGCGCGACGGCCGGCTGCGCATCACGGCGCGCAGGCAGACGGTGTCCGCGGCGTCGGACTGGGGTGGCCAGCACTACACCTCGGCGCGTCTGCTGACGCGCGGCAAGGCCGCGTGGACCTACGGCTACTTCGAGGTGCGCGCCAAGATGCCCTGCGGGCGGGGCACCTGGCCCGCGATCTGGACGCTGGGCAACGGCCGGCGCTGGCCCGACGAGGGCGAGCTCGACATCGTGGAGCACCTGGGTCGCGCGCCGGACCGCGTCGCGAGCGCCGTGCACACGGCCGCGGGCTCGGCGGGCCGCAGCGTCTATGGAGCACAGCGCCTGCCCGATGCCTGTACCCGCTTCCACCGCTACGAGATGCTGTGGACGCCCGACGGTGTCAGTTTCGGTGTCGACGGCTTCGTCCACCTGCACTACCCGCGCCTGGCGGCGGCGCCGGGCGCCTGGCCCTTCGATGCGCCCCAGTTCCTGCTGCTGAACCTGGCGATTGGCGGCGATCTCGGCGGCGCGGTCGACGATGCGATCTTCCCGGTCGTGTTCGAAATCGACCACGTTCGCGTCTACCAGCGCTCCGAATAGTGCAGCGCCCGCCTCGTGGCCGCCGACGGCGGTCGGCCCGGCAGGTGGCGCCGCGAGGGCCGAGGGCGCCGAAGTCGATCCGGGCTGCCGTCCCCGGGGGTATCGGCAGCCCTCGATGGGCTAGGCGCGTCGAGGAACGGTGACCGCGCGCTGTGGCACGAGGCTGCCGGCCGGCTTGCCGACGCCGCTTGCGGGTCAGCCGCGCTCGCGGTCCGGCCGGCCCCGTTCGCCGCCGCCGTGTTCGCCGTCCTCGTCGTCGTCCACCCGCGCCTGGATCGTGACGTAGCCCACCGCCGCGCTGCGGCGGTCGTCGTAGGCGGCGCGCACCAGCGGGTCGAGCGTGGGCCGCACGATGTCGTGCAACGGTGACTCCCAGTCGCCCGGGTGCTGGAAGTTGCTCATGATGTAGCTGTAGCCGTTCACCTCGTCCACCGCGTGCAGCCCGGTGGATTCGGCCCCGGCCGGCGTGGACAGGATGCGCGACAGCTGCTGGGTGTCGACGTTGTAGGCCCACAGGAAATTGTTGACGTGGGCGCCGCTGTCCTCGCCGATGAACAGCGTGCGCATGCGCTCGGAGAACTTCAGGTTGTCGGGGTTGGCGATCTTGCCGGCGTGGGCGCGGTTGCCCAGGGCATCGGGCACGACCAGGTCCTCGCCCACCAGCGCGGCGGGCGCGGCCATGTCCACCGGCACCCAGTCGCTGCGGATCGGCTGCCCCTGCAGCGTGGTCTGGCCGCCGCGCAGGTTCATCGCATACACCGCACCGGCCACCGGGCCCTGCACCTGGATCGCGGTGCTGCCGTCGGTCATCGACTTGTAGATGTAGCTCATCGCCACGTAGGCCACCTTGTCGCGTGCGTTCAGCGTCGTGCCCTCCCACTTGGTGAAGCCCAGCGTGCCGCCCACCAGCGCGGCGTAGCGATGCGTCTCCAGGAAGGCCGCGGCCCGCTCCATGCCGGGCTTGATGCGCACCCATTGCGTGCTGCCGCTGTAGGGGATGCGGGTGTAGCTCGCGTCCTGCGGATCGGTGCGCGCGACGTCCAGGATGTCGGCCGCCTTCAGCGTCGAGGCCATCGCCTCGATCTCGTCGCTGCTGGCGTGGCCGAGTTCGATCCAGCGCAGCCGGCCGGCACCCGGGCCCTGGCCCGAGGTCTGCGTCCACTGCGCCACGTACAGCGTGCCGCTGGACAGGTCCGCCGGCCGGTCGGCCACGAACAGGAAGGCACCGCCGTTGGTGGCGTCGTCGCCCATCAGCACCGTGCGCTGATCGGGGCAGACCTGCACCAGCTCGTGCGACAGGCGGCCCAGGCAGTAGTGCTTGCGCACGCTGCCGCTGCCGTCGGGATGCACCGTGACCTCGGGCAGGTGGCCGTAGTGGTAGGGGTTGGCGGCGTCGGGGTCGCCGAACAGGTTGCGGCTGAAGGCCCGGAACTGGGCGTTGCCGGCGATGGTGGTCGCGTCGGGCTCGTATTCCTCGCTCGACAGGTGGGTGTTCCAGGGCGAGAGGCTGGCGCCGCAGGTGATCCACAGCCCGCGCGCGGCCCGCGTGTCCACCGCCCGGTAGCCGGCGAGCGTCAGGCGCCCGGTGCGCCGGTCCTGGTCCAGCGCCAGCACCGCGATCGACGACGGCAGCCGTCCGTACATCGATGCCCCGCCCCGGTTGCGCGTGACGTACTCGAACTGCACCACGGCGAACACGCGGTGGCAGTGCGGCTGCGGCGAGCGGGCCCCCGGCAGCGTCAGCAGCGACATGCCGTCCGGGCAGTCGCTGAAGTAGGGGCGCTGCTGGGGGTCGCTCGGGTCGACGATGGGCCGGCCCTCGATGTCCAGGCAGGCGCCCGCCAGCACCGTGCCGCCGCGGCCGTCGCTGACCGCCTGGCCGGTGAGGAAGAAGGCCTCGTAGCCCAGGCGCCAGGTCTGCGGCCGTCCGCGGCCCACCTGGCGCGTGAGCGTCGACGCGACATGGGTGCGTGCCATCTCGGCCGGCCGCGTGAGGTCGGGTGCCGGCATGCTGCCGAAGGTGTAGCGCACGGCCGCGCCCGGCTCGTCCGCGGCCTGCGGGCCCAGGCCGTGGGCACCGGCCGCCAGCGGCGCGCCCAGCGGCAGCAGTGGCAACAGCGGGGCGCCCGCCACCAGGCGCAGCGCGCGACGGCGCGAGCAGGGGGCCGGGACGGGGAGGGAGGTGGCCATGCGGTCTCCTGACGGACGATTGAAGTGAAGTTCGGTGAACCTTAATGACGCAACGTGACATTGGTTTGACGGCCCCATCGGCACATCGCTTAGCCTTCAGGGCTTGCACCCCGCCCCGGGTGATGCCGGTCGAGCCCCGCCGATGTCCAGCCGTCCACCGCCGCCCGCTGCCGGGGCCGCCCCTGCCGCATCCGCCGCGCCGGCCGGCGCGCGCGCCACCGTGCTGGTGCTGGGCAGCGCCCAGACCCTGGCCTGGGCCTCGTCGTACTACCTGCCGGCGATCCTGGCGCGTCCCATCGCGCGCGACATCGGCTTTGCGCCGCCCACGCTGTTCGCGCTGTTCTCGGGCGCGCTGCTGGTGTCGGCCGTGGTGGGCCCGCCGGCCGGGCGGCTGATCGACCGCCACGGCGGCCGGCCGGTGCTGATGGGCTCGAACCTGCTGTTCGCCGCCGGGCTGGGGCTGATGGCGCTGGCGACCTCGCTGGCCGGGCTCGTCGTCGCCTGGGCCCTGATGGGCGTGGCCATGGGCGCGGGCCTGTACGACGCGGCCTTCGCCGCCCTGGTGCGCCTGTACGGCCGCGAATCGCGCCAGGCCATCACCGGCATCACCCTCATCGCCGGCTTCGCCAGCACCGTGGGCTGGCCGCTGACCACGCTGTTCCTCGAGCACCTGGGCTGGCGCGGGGCCTGCGGGGCCTGGGCCGGCCTGCACCTGCTGCTGGCGCTGCCGCTGAACGCGCGGCTGCCGCGCCACCGCGCCGCCGGCATCGCCGTCGTGGTGGAGACAGGCGCTGCCGGGCCCGCCCGCCGGCCGGCCGCGGCCGATCCGCCGCCCCCGCCGTCGGCCACCGGCCCGCTGCTGGCGCTGCTGTTCACGATGCTGGGCTTCGTCAGTACCGCGATGGCCGCCCACCTGCCCGGGCTGCTGCGAGCCGGCGGCGCGTCGGTGTCGGCGGCGCTGCTGGCCGGGGCGCTGATCGGGCCGGCGCAGGTGGCCGCGCGGCTGCTCGAGTTCGGCTTCCTGCGCCGCCTGTCGCCGCTGGTCTCGGCCCGGGTGGCCGCGCTCACGCACCCGCTGGCCGCGGTGGTGCTGCTGCTGCTGGGCGGGCCCGGGGCGCTGCCGTTCGCGCTGCTGCATGGCGCCGGCAACGGCCTGCTCACCATCGTGCGCGGCACGCTGCCGCTGGCCCTGTTCGGCGCCGCCGGCTACGGCACGCGCCAGGGCTGGCTGGGCCTGCCGGCGCGGCTGGTGGGCAGCCTGGCGCCCTGGCTGTTCGGGCTGGCCCTGGCGCACTGGGGCGTGCGCGCGGTGTGGCTGTCGGCCGCGATGTGCGGGGTGGCCTTCGCCTGCCTGCTGCCGCTGCAGGCGCCGCGCCCGGCCGCGGACGCGGCCGCCGCATGACGACGCTGGACCACCTGATCGCCACCCACGGCTACTGGGTGCTGGCGCTGGGCTGCCTGCTCGAAGGCGAGACGATGCTGCTGCTGGCGGGATTCGCGGTGCACCGCGGGCTGCTCGAGCCCTGGCCGGTGTTGGCCATCGCCGCCGGGGCCGGCTTTGCGGGCGACGAGGGCTTCTTCTGGCTCGGCCGCCGCCACGGGCCGGCGGTGCTGGCGCGCTGGCCCGCCGTGGCGGCGCAGGTGGAGCGCGTGGAGCGGCTGCTGCTGCGCTGGCATGCGTGGGTGATCGTGCTGGTGCGCTTCGCCTACGGCCTGCGCGCGGCCGGGCCGGTGATCATCGGCATGACGCCGCTGTCGGCGCTGCGCTTCGCCTGCTTCAATGCCTTGGGCGCGGTGCTGTGGGCCGGGCTGGTGGGCGCCGCCGGCTGGTGGTTCGGCAAGGCGGCGCAGGCCCTCATCGGCGACATCCACAACATCGAAGGCTGGCTGCTGCTGGCGATGCTGGGGGTGCTGGCCGGGGGCTGGGTGCTGCGTCGCCTGAAGCGGCACCTGCAGCCACGCCAGCGCTGAAACAGCACCGCCGCCGGCCGCCTTATGCGGCCTTGGCGCGGCGCCCGCGCGCCCACACTCGCAGCCCATGCCCGCCCGGCCCGACTGGTCCCGACCCGCCCGCCGGCGCGCCCGGATCGTCGCCGCCGGGCTGGCGCTGGCAGCGGCTGCTGCACCTGCTGCGCCGGCGGCCGGGTCGGCACCGAGGGCGATGCTGGTGCAACGGCCGTCGCTGGCCCTGATCTCCGAGGCCGACAAGGCCGCCGCGCGCGCCGCCCGGCGGGCGCGCGCGGCATCGGCGGCGGCCGCAGGGGCGCCGGCCGCATTGCCTGGTGGATTGCCTGGTGCATTGCCCGTACCGCCTCCCGGCCCGTTGCCCGCGCCACCCGCCGCTGCAGCTTCGCCCGCCTATGCGCTGGCCAGTGCCGTGCTGCGCACCCGGGCCGAAGCCGAGCAGGTGCAGGCGGCGATGGCCGCGCTGCTCGGCCGCGCGGGCGCCGTGCGCACCGAGATCCTGCCCGTGGGCGACGACTGGCGCGTGGCCGGCTGGCCCTACGCGCACCCGGCCGAGGCCGAGCGCGCGCGCCTCCTGCTGGCCGCGCGCGGGCTGCGGGTGTCGGTGCTCGCGTTCTGAGTGACCGCCCGGGCGGGCCGCCCCCGGCCCGGTGTCGCGCCGGCTAGCATCGGTGCCCCGTCCTCAGGAGCAGCAAGCCATGGCATCCGGCAAGATCCTCGTCGCCCAGGGCGGCGGCCCCACCGCGGTGATCAACCAGAGCCTGGTCGGCGTCGTGCTCGAGGCGCGGCGTCATGCCGGCGTGCGCCGCGTCTACGGCGCGCGCCACGGCGTGCGCGGCATCGTCGACGAAGACTTCGTCGACCTCACGCAGGAGACGCGCGCCAATCTCGAAGGCGTGGCCGCCACGCCGGCCGCGGCACTGGGCAGCACGCGCGACAAGCCCGACCTGGCGTACTGCCGCGAGATGTTCAAGGTGCTGGCGGCGCACGAGATCGAGCACTTCTTCAACATCGGCGGCAACGATTCATCGGACACCGTGCGCATCGTGGCCGAGGAGGCGGCCCGCGCCGGCTACCCGCTGCGCTGCCTGCACATCCCCAAGACGATCGACAACGACCTGGTGCTGAACGACCACACGCCGGGCTTCCCGTCGGCGGCGCGCTTCGTGGCCCAGGCCTTTGCCGGCGCCAGCCTGGACAACGCGGCGCTGCCGGGGGTGTACGTGGGCGTGGTGATGGGCCGCCATGCCGGCTTCCTGACCGCGGCCGCGGCGCTGGGCCGCAAGCACCCCGACGACGGCCCGCACCTGATCTACCTGCCCGAGCGCGCCTTCGCCGTCGACGCCTTCCTGGCCGCCGTGAAGGCCGTGCACGACCGCCTGGGCCGCTGCGTCGTGGCCGTCAGCGAAGGCATCCACGACGCGGCCGGCCGGCCCATCTTGGCCTGCCTGAGCCCCGAGCTCGAGCGCGACGCCCACGGCAACGTGCAGCTCTCGGGCAGCGGCGCGCTGGCCGACCTGCTGTGCAGCGAGATCAGGCGCGGGCTGGGCATCAAGCGCGTGCGCGGCGACACCTTCGGCTACCTGCAGCGCAGCTTCCTGGGATGCGTGAGCGAGGTCGACCAGCGCGAGGCGCGCGAGGTGGGCGAGAAGGCCGTGCAGTACGCGCTGTGGGGCGACCGCAGCGGCTCGGTGGCCATCCAGCGCAGCGGCGACTACGCGGTCGACTACCCGCTGCTGCCGCTGGAGGCGGTGGCCGGCAAGACGCGCACGATGGAAGACGCCTACATCGCCGCCAGCGGCACCGACGTGACCGACGCCTTCCGCCAGTACCTGCGGCCGCTGCTGGGCGCCGGCCTGCCCGAGGCGTTCAGGCTGCGGCCGAACGCGGTGCCCAAGGTGCTGCGGCCGGGTTGACGAGCGCCTCGCGCAGGGCGCCGTCCAGCGCCCGCACCGCGCCGGCCCAGTCGCCCAGCCGTGGCTGCCGGAACAGCCGCATCACGCCCGGGTACCAGGGCGTATCGCTGCGCCCCTGCAGCCAGCGCCCATCGGTCAGGTGCTGCGGCAGCAGCACCCAGGTGGGCCGGTCCAGCGCGCCGGCCAGATGCACGGTGGCCGTGTCGACGCCGATCACGAGGTCGAGGCCGGCCACCAGCGCCGCGGTGTCGTCGAAGTCGCGCAGCGCGGCCGGCAGCGGCAGCACCGGCAGCGCATTGCCGGGGCGGCGCGGTTCGTCTTCGCCGGCGCCGCGCTGCAGGCTGATCCACTGCACCCCGGCGATGCCCGCCAGCGGCGCCAGCGCGGCCAGGCCGGGCAGCGAGCGGTGGGCGTCGTTCTGGTGCCGCGGGTCGCCGCGCCACACCAGGCCGATGCGCCGTGCCCCCGGCGCGCAATGCGCCGCGAGCCAGGCCCGCCAGTGCGCGACGCGCGCCGGCTCGGGCGCCAGGTAGGGCAGCCCGGCCGGCACCGCATCCACCCGCGTGCGGCACAGGTGGGGCAGGCTCTGCGTGGGCGCCCACAGGTCGCAGTCCGGCGGCAGGGGCTGCTCGAGCGTGCTGACGGCGTCGACATCGGGCAAGCGCGCCAGCAGGCGCTGCAGACCGGGGGGCACCACCAGCAGCAGCCGGCCCGCGCCGCGCTGGCGCAGCAGCCGGGCGTAGCGGGCCGTCTGGATCAGGTCGCCGTGGCCGGCGTCGCTGACGAGCAGCAGCGAGCGCCCGGCCAGCGCCTCGCCCGCCCAGCGCGGCAGCGGCAGCTGCTGCGCCATCACCGCCAGGCTGGCCCGCGCCTCCAGGCACAGCAGGCCCTCGGCCCAGCGGCCCTGGCGCAGCAGCGGCAGGCCCAGGTTGAAGCGCGCGTTGGCGTAGCCCGGGTCCAGCTGCAGCGCGTGCAGGCAGCAGGCCACGGCTTCGGCGTCGCGGTGCAGGCCGGCGAGCAGCGCCCCCAGGTTCGACCAGGCTGCCGCCGACCCGGGCTGCAGCGCGATGGCGGCGCGGTAGCGCGACTCGGCCTCGTCGAAGCGCTGCAGCTGCGCCAGCACACCCGCCAGGTTGAGGACGATGGCGAACCGGCCCGGCGCCCGGGCCAGCGCCGCTTCGTAGCAGGCGGCCGCCTCGGCCCAGCGCGCGCCGTCCTCGTGCGCCAGCCCGCGCTCGGCCCAGGCCAGGGCTTCATCGGCGGGGTCGAGCGTGGGCGCGTCGGGCGCTGCGAGCGAAGGCGTCACGGTGGGGCAGCGTAGACGCCATGGGGTGGCGCGATGGTCCGAATAGCGGTGCCGGTGGGGGGCAGATCTGGGTTGCGCTTGGCGGTGGCCGTGGCGGTAGACGTGGCGCGGCGGGGCGGCCCGCACGCGCCTTGGCGGTGAGAAGGTGGCTATTGCCGCGACGCGAGGCGCCACGAGCGCACCCGCACCCGCACCCGCATCCGCATCCGCATCCGCATCCGCATCCGAAAAGACCCCCGCCGCCTAATGTCCCGTGAGCTTCTCGCGGAACATCAGCACCAGATCGCTCTTGGTCACATGGCCGGTGAGGCGGCCTTCGGGGTCCAGCACCGGCAGGCGCTCGCCGCTGTGGTGGCTGAAGGTCTCGAGCACCTGCCACACCGGCGTGTCGCTGCGCACGCGCGGGTAGTCGTCGCGCAGCAGCGAAGCGGGCCAGGGCCGATCGGCCTGGCCGGCGTCGTGGCGCAGGGCCGCCACGTCGTACAGCGGGATCGCGCCCAGGAAGCGCTGATCGGGGCCCACGACGTACACGTGCTGCCATCGGTAGCGCAGGAACATCGCCTCCAGCTCGGCCAGGGTGGCGCCGGGCCGCACGGTGGGGCATTGCGGGTGCAGGAAGTCGGCCGCCAGCGTCAGGGCCGGGGTGGGCGCGCCGCTGCCGGCGGCCTCGGAGTAGATCGAATCGCGGCGCAGCGTGCGCGAGATCGAGTAGGCCAGCACGCAGGCCAGCATCGAGGGCACCACCACGCCGTAGTTCTCGGTCATCTCGAAGATCATCAGCACCGACATCAGCGGCGCGTGGGTGCAGGCGGCGAGAAACGCGCCCATGCCCACGGCTGCCAGCGCCGCGGCGCCGGGGGCGCCCGGCCACAGCGTGTGCAGCGCGGTGGCGCACAGCGCGCCGGCGGCGGCGCCCACGAACAGCGTGGGCGTGAACACCCCGCCCACCGCGCCCGAGCCGGTGGTGGCCGCCACCGCCACCACCTTCAGCACCAGCACCAGCAGCAGCGCCTGCCAGACCCAGCCGCCGTGCAGGATCTGGGCGATCACGCTGTAGCCGTTGCCCCAGACGCCCGGACTCGCGAGCGACAGCGCCCCCACGATCAGCCCACCGACGCCCAGCCGCTGCCACAGCGGCGCCGGCCAGCGCCGGAACAGCGCATGGCCGCGGTCCAGCACCCACAGGAACACCGGCGCGGCCAGCCCGGCCACGATGCCGATGGACGCCAGCAGCAGCGTGGCGGCGCCGTCGGGGCCGACGAAGGCGGTGAGCCGGTACAGGGGCTCGGCCGGCGTCAGCGCCACCGCCACCAGGTGCGCCGCCACGGCCGCCACCAGCAGCGGGCCGATGGACTCGAGCGCCAGCGAGTGCAGCACGATCTCGGCCACGAACAGCGCGCTGGCGATGGGCGCGTGGTACGCGGTGGCCACGCCGGCGGCGGCGCCGCAGGCCACCAGCAGCCGCCGCCGCGGCACCGGCGCACGCCGCCAGCGGCCGATGAGCGAGCCCGTCAGCGCTGCCAGCTGCACCATCGGCCCTTCGCGGCCGATCGCGCCGCCGGTGCTGACGGTGGCCGCCGACGACAAGGCGCGCAGCAGCGACACGCGCACCGGCAGGTCGCCGTCGCCGAGCGAGATCGCCTCCATGTAGTCGCTGCCGCTGCGGCGTTCGGCCAGGCGCCGCGCCTGCGTCAGCAGCAGCCCGGCCACGATGCCGCCCAGGGCGGGCGAGAACAGCCGCTGCCACCAGGGCAGCCCCGAGGCGATCATCACCAGGCCGTCGGCGCGGTGGAACATGGTGCGCTCGGCGGCCGCCAGCAGCTCGCGAAAACCGATCGTGGCCAGCGCCCCGCCCACGCCGACGACGGCGGCCGAGAACAGCACCCGCTGCCACTCGGAAGGCCGCAGCCGGGCCAGCAGCAGGACACCGAACTCGCGCAGGGGACGCATGGGCAGGCAGCAATGAAGAGGCCCGCGATGGTAGCTGCCGCCCAGGCAGCCGGGCCCCGGCCGGGCATCGCCCGGTCGCAGGGCCCGCCCGGCGGCGGCGCCGCCGGACTGTCGTTGCGGTCTGCGGGGCGGCGCCGTGCCGGCTCAGGACACGTCGTCGTCCTCGCCCTGCGGGGTGCCCTTGTCGATGACGACGCTGGCCGGCCCGACGGGCGCGGTCACGGTGAGCGTGCCGCCGGCCCACGTGCCGCGCACCAGCACCAGGTCGCCGGCCTGCACCTGCGTGGACAGCGGGTGCTGCCAGTCGCGGCCGAAGCCGATCACGGTGGCCGGGTCGGCACGGACCGCCAGGCCGTGCACCGAGAAGACGGTGGGCGTGCCGGCGCTGCCGTTCACCGGCGCGGGCGTGGCATCGACCCGCCCGCCCACGCCGGCCGTGGGGGCCGGCGGCACGATGGTCACCGACAGCGCGCTCAGGTTGCCGGCGGCGTCGGCCTGCGCGGTGACCAGCAGGTGCTGCGAGGCGCTGGCCGCCAGGTAGCTCTGGAAGGTGGTGATGTTGAAGGGGTTGGCGGTCGGCCCGTCGTCGCCGTTGCGCTGCGAGCGGTCGGCCAGCCGGGTGCCGGCGTTGACCGTGATGCGCTGGCCGAGCAGCACCAGCCCATAGCTGTTCGCGGTGCTGTCCACGCTGACGCCGCCCGCATCGCCCTCGAAGCCGTAGGTGGCGGCGTGGGCGGCGTGCAGCAGCGTCACGGCGCCGGCCTGGACCGCCGTGCCGCCGGCGGCCACGGTGCCGGTGACGCGGACGATGTCGCCCACTGCCGGCAGGCTGGCCGCGGGCACGGCCGAGGCGTCGATCTGGATGCCCCGCAGCGTGAACGAAGCCGGGCTGGTGGCCACGCTGCCCACCTTGCCCTCGAGCTCGACCACGGTGCCGTCGGTCGCCACCGGCAGCGCGCTGCGCAGCCAGGCCAGGCCGGGCTGGAAGGCGGTGGCCGGCAGCACCGGCGCGGTGGCGCCCACCACCGACACCACCTGGCCCACCGAGTAGGCGCCGCTGCAGGGCACGCTGGCGCCCGCGCTGCGGCAGGTGGCGGCCGAGAGGTCCACCGCCAGGCCGCCCAGCGTGAGCGCCGTGCCGCCGGCCGCGCTGACCACGCCCTCGGCCTTGTAGGCCACCGGGCTCGCGAGCGGGTCGCGCACCGACACCAGCGTGGCCACGATGCTCGAGCCGCTGCCCGCCGCGCCGCTGCTGTAGAGGTAGCCGAACACCGTGACGTAGCTGCCGGCCACGGCGCTGGCGCCGCTGCCGCTGGTGGCGGCCAGGCCGCCCAGGCCGGTGATGGCGCTGCAGGGCGTGGCGGCGGCTAGGCAGGCGCGGTGGTCGCTGAAGTTGGTGGCAGCCGTGACCTGCACCGTCTGGCCCATCACGGTCAGCGTGCTGGCGCTGCCCCCCACCGCATCGACATAGCCGCGCGCCAGCGGGTGCAGGTGGATCTCGGCGGCATCGGGGTGGGCGTCGGTGCTGTCGGCCGCGGGCACCACGTCCACCGACATGCCGACCTCGAGTGCGCCGGTGCCGAGGTCGGCGCTGCCGGCGTCGTCGTCCAGCACCCGGGCGTTGCGGGTGTCGAACTCGTGGCCGTTGACGAACACGCTGCCGAAGGCGCTGATGCTGCCCGACGAACTGCCGGGGGAGGCGCTCTGCGGCGTGGCCGTGGACGCGCTGACGGGCGTGCCGGCGCTGCCGCTGCCGCCGCCGCAGGCGCTGACGAGCAGTGCGGCGGCGAGGGCGGCGGCGGCGCTGGCCTGGAAGGGGCGCGGAAGTTTCATGGGGCGGTGTCCTTTGGGGTTCGGTTCAGACGCGGCGTGCCTGCAAGGCGGGGCCGGATCGCTGCCGGATTCTGAGCAGACCCGCGGCGCCGGGTGTTGCGCAGCTGCTAACCTTCGTCAGGAAGATCGCGTCCCGGTAACGAAATGCCGGCGCCGCCGCGGCGGCGCCACGGGGTCTCGCGAAAGGGTCGGCCGTGCGCGTGCTGCTGGTGGAAGACGACGAGATGATCGGCGACAGCCTGCGCGCTGCGCTGCGCCGCCAGGGCTTTGCGGCCGACTGGGTGCGCGACGGCCGTGCCGCCGACGCGGTGCTGGCCAGCGAGCGCTTCGACGCCGTGCTGCTCGACCTGGGCCTGCCGCAGCGCAGCGGGGTCGAGGTGCTGGCGGCGCTGCGCGGGCGCGGCGACGCCACCCCGGTGATCGTGCTCACCGCGCGCGATGCGCTGGCCGACAAGGTGGCGGCGCTGGACGCCGGCGCCGACGACTACCTGGTCAAGCCCTTCGAGCTCGACGAGCTGCTGGCGCGGCTGCGTGCGGTGGGCCGCCGCGCGGCCGGCCGCACGCGCACCGCGCTGGTCGTGGGCGACCTGCAGCTCGACCCGGCCACGCGCGAGGTGTCGCGCGGCGGGCGCGCGCTGCTGCTGTCGGCGCGCGAGTTCGCGCTGCTGCAGGCGCTGCTCGAGCGGCCGGGCGCGATCCTGTCGCGGGCCCAGCTCGAAGACCGGCTCTACGGCTGGGGCGAAGAGCTCGAAAGCAATGCCATCAGCGTCTACGTGCACCAGCTGCGCAAGAAGCTGGGCGAAGACCTCATCCACACCGTGCGCGGCGTGGGCTACTACGCCGGCCCGGCCAAGGGGCAGGGGGCGGCATGAAGTCGCTGCGGGCGCGGCTGTTCGGCCTGCTGCTCGCCCTGGCGGCGGTGGCGGCGCTGCTGGTGGGCGGTGGCACCTACCTCAGCGTCAGCGACGACGCCGACGCGCTGTTCGACTACCACCTGCGGCAGATGGCGCTGTCGTTGCGCGACCAGGGGCGCATTCCCGACGACGAGCGCGCCGCGCTGGCGAATGCCGATTTCGACTACGTCGTGCAGGTCTGGTCGAGCGACGGCGTGGCGCTGTACAGCACGCTGCCGGCGCCGCGGCTGCCGGCGCGCGCGGTGCTGGGCTACAGCACGGTCCGGGTGGACGGCGCGGCCTGGCGCATGTACTGCGCCGCCACGCCCTTTCGCATCGTGCAGGTGGCGCAGCCGCTGGCGGCGCGGCGCAAGCTGGCCGCGGCGGCGGCCTGGCGCAGCGTGCTGCCGATCGGCATCGCCGCGCCCCTGGTGGCGCTGGCGATGTGGTGGGTGGTGGGCGCTTCGCTCGCGCCGCTGGCGCGCGTGGCCAGCGCGGCGCGCGCGCGCGACGCCGGTGCGCTGGAGCCGCTGCCGGCCGAGGGACTGCCGGCCGAGGTGACGCCGCTGGTGCAGGCGTTCAACACCCTGCTCGGCCGGCTGGCGCAGGCCTTCGAGGCCCAGCACGCCTTCGTCGCGGATGCCGCGCACGAGCTGCGCACGCCGCTGACGGCGCTGAAGCTGCAGCTGGGCCTGCTGGGCAGCGCCGCCGACGCGGCCGAGCGCGACGATGCCGTGGCGCGCCTGAACGCCGGCGTCGAACGCGCGCGCCACCTCGTCGAGCAGCTGCTGGCGCTGGCGCGCGCCGACCCGGCCGTGCCGCTGGCGCTGGCCGAGCTCGACCTGGCCGAGGTGGCCCGCGCCGCCGTCGCCGACAGCCAGCCGCTGGCCGCGCTGCGCCAGGGCACGGTGACGCTGGTGGCGCCCGCCGCGCTGCCCTGGCGCGGCGACGCCGAGGCGCTGCGCAGCGCCGTGCGCAACCTGGTGGACAACGCGCTCAAGCATGGCGGCGCCGCGCCGCAGGTGCGGGTGGAGGTGCAGCGCGACGGGGCGGCCGGCGCGGCGCGGGCCTGGGTGCGCGTGGACGACGCCGGCCCCGGCATCCCGCCGGCGGAGCGCGAGCGCGTGTTCGACCGCTTCCACCGCCGCGAGCCCGGGCGCCCGGGCGGCAGCGGCCTGGGCCTGGCCATCGTGCGCGCGATCGCCGAGCGCCACGGCGGGCAGGTGGTGCTGTCCGATTCGCCGCTGGGCGGCCTGCGCGCCGAGCTGCAACTGGCTGCGGGTTCGCCGCTCGCTGCAGGCTGACGGCGAACGTCGGCCCCGGCGCCATGCCGGTCCCGGGGCCGCAGCCAGGGCCGCGTCGTCCCCGCCGCGCCTGCCCTTCCGCCGCTGCAGGTTGTCGACCCTGGTCGGCCAGGCCCCCGGCAGCACCGCGTCGCGCCATGACGGCGATGGCCATCGCTGCGACCACCGCCTCTACGATCGCGGCATGACCCGCCCTGCCGTCCCTATCGCCGACGCCGTCGCCACGCCGCCGCGCTTGCTCTCGCCGCTGGTCCTGGCCTGCCTGGCCGCCACCTGGCTGGTCTGGGGCTCGACCTATCTGGCGATCAAGTTCGCGCTGCTGAGCCTGCCGCCCTTCTTCCAGATGGGCACACGCTTCCTCGCCGCGGGCGGCCTGCTGCTGGCCTGGATGCGCTGGCGCGGTGCGCCCTGGCCCACGCGCCGGCAGTGGCGCAACGCCGTCGTGGTGGGCACGCTGATGCTCGGCGGCGGCATGGGCGGCACCGCGGTGGCCGAACAGTCGGTGGGCTCGGGGCTGGTGGTGGCCTTCATCGCCGTGGTGCCCGTCATGATGGCGCTGCTGAACTGGGCCGAAGGCAGGCGGCCGCGTGCCTTCGAGGCTGCGGGCATCGGCGTCGGCCTGGCGGGCGTGCTGATGCTGACCCAGGGCGCGGGCTTCCGCGCCTCGCCCGCAGGGCTGCTGGCGGTGGCCGTGAGCAGCGCGGCCTGGTCGGTGGGCAGCGTGCTCAGCCAGCGCCGGCTGCGCCTGGCCCCCGGGGCCATGGGCTTTGCCAGCGAGATGCTGTGCGGCGGTGCCGTGCTGCTGGGCGTGGCCGCGCTCACCGGCGAGTCGCCGCGGCAGCCGCTGCAACCCCTGGCCGTGGCCGCCTGGGGCTACCTGGTCGTGTTCGGCTCGCTGGTCGCGTTCAGCGCCTACATGGTGCTGCTGGCGCGCGCGCCGGCCGCGCTGGTGTCGAGCTACGCCTTCGTCAACCCGCTCATCGCGATGCTGCTGGGCGTGGCGGTGGCGGGCGAGGTCGTCACCCGCTACGAGTGGGCCGCGGCGGGCGTGGTGGTGGCCGGCGTGCTGCTGCTGCTGGCCGACCGGCGCACGCCGGCCGTGGCGGCCGGCACGCCGCTCAAGCCAGCGTCTTGCGCATCGGAGTGAGTTCCAGCGCCACCCCGGCCGGCAGCGCCGGGCGCAACCGCTTGCCGCCCAGGTCGCCAGCGCGGGCGCACAGCCGCTGGCCCGGCCGCGTGACCACCCGCGCCGTGGCGAGCCCAGGCCGGGGATGCAGGCGACAGGCGCGGATCCTCCGCTGCCGCCGCTGCTGCCGCTCCTAATCCTGGCTTCACCTTGGCTTCACCCGGCGCTCATGCGCCGTCCCTACATTGAGGTGAGAGGACGGCCCGTCGGCCGCCACCCCACGCCCAGGAGAACCGCCATGAAACGTACTCACATCGCCACTGCCTCGGTGCTTGCCCTGATGGGGCTGGGCGCCGGCGCTGCACATGCCTGGTCGCTGCCCGGCTGGCTGCACCACGACAGCGACAAGACCCAGGTTGCGATGGCCGACACCGCGGCGGCCCCGGTGGCGCCGCCGCCGGCCCCGATCGCGCCGCTGACCGCGGGCGCGATGCCCAACTACCGCGCCATCGTCCAGACCTACGGCCCGGCCGTGGTGGGCGTCACCGTGGCCGGCGAGCGCAAGGTGGGCGGCGACGGCAACCCCTCGATGCAGAACGATCCGTTCTTCCGCTTCTTCCAGGGCGTGCCCGGCTTCCAGATGCCGCCGCAGGGCGAGGTGCCGTTCCGCGGCCAGGGCTCGGGCTTCCTCATCAGCCCCGACGGCCTGATTCTGACCAACGCCCACGTCGTGCGCGATGCCAAGGAGGTGACGGTCAAGCTGAAGGACCGGCGCGAGTTCAAGGCCAAGGTGCTGGGCAGCGACCCGGCCACCGACATCGCCGTGATCAAGATCGACGCCCACAACCTGCCCACCGTGGTGATGGGCCACCCGAGCGCTGTGCAGGTGGGCGACTACGTGCTGGCCATCGGTGCGCCCTACGGCTTCGAGCAGAGTGCCACCCAGGGCATCGTCAGCGCCAAGGGCCGCTCGCTGCCGGGCGACAGCTACGTGCCCTTCATCCAGACCGACGCCGCGGTGAACCCGGGCAACTCGGGCGGGCCGCTGTTCGATGCCGGCGGCCGCGTGATCGGCATCAACGCCGAGATCTACTCGCAGAGCGGCGGCTTCCAGGGCCTGGCCTTCGCGATCCCCGTCAACGTGGCGATGCACGTGAAGGACGAGATCCTGGCCCACGGCCATGTCGACCACGCCCGGCTGGGCGTGACGCTGCAGGACCTGACGGCGCCCCTGGCCGAATCGTTCGGGCTCAAGACGCCCGACGGCGCGCTGATCTCGAGCGTGGCGCCGCACACCGCGGCGGCCCAGGCCCACCTCAAGCCGGGCGACGTGATCACCGAGGTCGACGGGCATCCCGTGCACACCAGCGGCGACGTCTCCACCCGCGTGGGCCTGGCATCGCCGGGCCAGAAGCTGGCGATCACGTACTGGCGCGACAAGACGGCCCACGAGATGAACGTGGCGCTGGGCAAGGCCGACGCGGAGGGCAGCACGGTGGTGGCGTCGAGCCAGGGCGGCTCGCTCGGCCTGAGCGTGCGGCCGCTGAACCCGCAGGAAGAGCGCCAGGCCGGGGTCGACCATGGCCTGCTGGTGCGCGATGCCAGCGGCCCCGCGGCCGACGCCGGCATCCAGGCCGGCGACGTGCTGCTGGCGCTGAACGGGCGCCCGGTGGACAGCGTGGAGCAGGTGCACCGCGTGCTCGAGAAGCATCCGCACCACGTGGCGCTGCTGATCCAGCGCAACGGCCAGCAGATCTTCGTGCCGGTGGAACTGGGCTGATCGGTCCCCCTGCAGGGCCCGGCGGCAGCCTCAGTGGGCGCCGCCGGCCCCCACGCCGGCGCCCGGCTTGGGGCGTGCCAGCCAGATCACGCCGATCAGCAGGATGAACAGCAGCGACGACATCCAGAACACGTCGTCCACGGCCAGCGTGTAGGCCTGCTGGTCGATCATGCGGTTGATCGCCGCCAGCGCCTGCGCGCGGCTCAGGCCACCGGCCATCATGGTCTGCAGCGTGTGCTGGGTGGCGGCGCTGCCGTTGTGGATGGCCTCGCTGAGCTGGGCGTGGTGCAGGCTGGCGCGGTTGTCCCACAAGGTGGTGAACAGCGAGGTGCCCACCGCGCCCGCCGTGATGCGCACGAAGTTGGACAGCCCCGCGGCCGAGGGCAGCTTGTCGGGCGTCAGGCCCGAGAACACGATGGCCTGCAGCGGGATGAAGAAGAAGGCCATCGCCGCGCCCTGCAGCACGGTCGGGATGAGGACGGTCTCGAACGGCGCGTCGGTGCTGAAGTGCGAGCGCAGCCAGAGCACGAACGCGAAGCCCACGAAGGCCACCGTGGCCAGCCGGCGCGGATCGATCCGGCCCACGTTCTTGCCCACCCAGGGCGACAGCAGGATGGCCAGGATGCCCACCGGCGCCGTGGCCAGCCCGGCCCAGGTGGCGGTGTAGCCCATGAACTGCTGCAGCCACAGCGGCAGCAGCACCACGTTGCCGAAGAACAGGCCGTAGGCCACCGACAGCGAGACCGTGCCCATCGTGAAGTTGCGCCGCCCGAACAGGCGCAGGTCGACGATGGGGTGGCGATCGGTCAGCTCCCAGGCGAGGAAGAACAGGAAGCTCACCGAGGAGACCACCGCCAGCACCACGATCTGGGTCGAGGAGAACCAGTCCAGCTCCTTGCCCTTGTCCACCATCACCTGCATCGTGCCCACGAACAGGATCAGCAGCAGCAGGCCCACGCGGTCCAGCGGCACCCGGCGCGGGCCGGGATCGCGCTTGTGGTAGATCGACCAGGTCAGCCCCGCGGCGAACAGCCCGACCGGGATGTTGATGTAGAAGATCCAGGGCCAGGACAGGTTGTCGGTGATCCAGCCGCCCAGCAGCGGCCCGGCCACCGGGGCCACCAGCACCGTCATCGCCCACATCGCCATCGCGGTGCCGGACTTCTTGGACGGGTAGCTTGCCAGCAGCAGCGTCTGCGACAGCGGGATCATCGGCCCGGCCACGGCACCCTGCAGCACGCGGAAGGCGATCAGGGTGGAGATGTTCGGCGCCAGCCCGCACAGCCAGGACGCGATCACGAACATCAGCACGCTGGTCACGAACAGCCGCACCTGGCCGAAGCGCTGCGTCAGCCAGCCGGTGAGCGGCACCGAGATCGCGTTGGCCACCGCGAACGAGGTGATGACCCAGGTGCCCTGCGACGGGCTCACCCCGACATCGCCCGAGATGGCGGGGATGGAGACGTTGGCGATGGAGGTGTCGAGCACGTTCATGAACGTGGCCAGCGACAGCGCGATCGTGCCCAGCACCAGGGGCAGGCCCTTCAGCGGCGCGAACTCCTGCTGCGCCGGCGGGCGTGCCGGCGGCGGGGCGGACGCCGGCGGGGCCGGCGGCGGGGGGCCGGCCGGCCCGTCCAGCACGGCAGAGGCGGCAGCCATGGCGCGGCCGGGGCGTCAGCGCGTGGCGCGCACCGGGGCCACCAGCACCGTCATCGCCCACATCGCCATCGCGGTGCCG
>JAGWLO010000033.1 GCA_028872015.1 Burkholderiales bacterium
TTCTACTCGGTGCATACGCTGCCGCCGGCCTGGCTGGTCGTGAGCCACCTGAACCCGTTCTTCTACATGATCGACGGCTTCCGCAGCGGCTTCTTCGGCACCGGCGATGTCTCGCCCTGGCTCAGCCTGGGCGTGGTGGGCTCGGCCTGCGCCATCGTCTCGGCGATCGCGCTGCGCCTGCTGGCCAGCGGCTACAAGCTGCGCGCCTGAAGCGCCCGCACGCCGAAGCCTGAGACAATCCCGGCATGGCCGACCCCACTCCCGATCAGGTTCGCGACTTCATCGCCGCCGGGCTGGACTGCGAGCGCGTCGAGGTCGAAGGCGATGGCCGCCACTTCTTCGCCACCATCGTGGCGGCCGAGTTCGATGGCCTGTCGCGGGTGCGCCGCCACCAGCGCGTCTACGTGGCGCTGGGCGATAGAATGCGCGAGCAGATTCATGCCTTGTCGATGAAGACGCTCACCCCCGCCGAGTTCGCTGCCGAATCGCCTGCCGGCGCTGCGGCCCCGCACCCCCA
The DNA here is from genome assembly GCA_028872015.1 of Burkholderiales bacterium. GTDB lineage: Bacteria > Pseudomonadota > Gammaproteobacteria > Burkholderiales > Burkholderiaceae_C > Rubrivivax. The sequence continues at coordinate 518 of JAGWLO010000033.1, forward strand.
CCACCACTGAACCACCCTGCGGTGCGCCGCGGGGTGCCGCCGCGCGCCGCCGGCGCGTCGTCGCAGTGGCCCCTTCCCGCGTGCACCGGCCCAGCCACCCGATGATCACGCTCGCCTTGTCCAAGGGTCGCATCTTCGACGACTCGCTGCCGTTGCTGCGCGACGCCGGCATCGAGGTGCTCGACGATCCCGAGCACAGCCGCAAGCTCATCCTGGCCACCAACCGGGCCGACCTGCGCGTGGTGCTGGTGCGTGCCAGCGACGTGCCCACCTACGTCGAGCACGGCGGGGCCGACCTCGGCGTGGCGGGGCTGGACGTGCTGCTCGAGCACGCACAGGCCAGCGACGCGGTGGGCGGCATCACGCTGTACCGGCCGCTGGACCTGGCCATCGCGCGCTGCCGCATGAGCGTGGCGGTGCGTGCCGACTTCGACTACGCCAGCGCCGCGCGCCAGGGCTCGCGCATCCGCGTGGCCACCAAGTACACGCAGATCGCGCGCCGGCATTTCGCGGCCAAGGGCGTGCACGTCGACCTGATCAAGCTCTACGGCTCGATGGAACTGGCGCCGCTGACGGGCCTGGCCGACGCCATCGTCGACCTGGTGTCCACCGGCAGCACGCTGAAGGCGAACCAGTTGCTGGAGGTGGAACGGATCATGGACATCTCGTCGCGCCTGGTCGTGAACCCGGCGGCGCTGAAGCTCAAGCGCGAGCCGCTGCGGGCGCTGATCGATGCCTTCGAGGCGGCCGTGGAGTCGCGGCGATGAACCGCGTGGCCATCCGCCGCCTCGACACCGCGGACCCCGATTTCGAGGCTGCGTTCCAGCGCATGCTGCACTGGTCGGCCGAGACCGATGCCGCGATCGAGACCCGGGTGGCCGAGATCGTGGCCGACGTGCGCGCCCGCGGCGACGCGGCGGTGCTCGAGCTGACCGCGCGCTTCGATGGCGTGCAGGCGGCGTCGGTGGCTGAGCTCGAGATTCCGCGCTCGGAGCTGCGCGCCGCGTTCGACGCCATCACGCCGGCGCAGCGCCACGCGCTGGAGGCCGCGGCCGAGCGCGTGCGCAGCTACCACCAGCGCCAGCTCGACGCCAGCAGCCGCAGCTTCAGCTACCGCGACGGCGACGGCACGCTGCTGGGCCAGAAGGTGACGCCGCTGGACCGCGTGGGCCTCTACGTGCCCGGCGGCAAGGCCGCGTACCCGAGCAGCGTGCTGATGAACGCGATCCCGGCCCAGGTGGCGGGCGTGGGCGAGATCGTGATGGTGGTACCGACGCCCCGGGGCGAGCGCAACGCCCTGGTCCTGGCTGCCGCACACGTCGCCGGCGCGCACCGCGTGTTCACCATCGGCGGCGCCCAGGCCGTGGCCGCGCTGGCCTGGGGCACCGCCACGGTGCCGCGGGTGGACAAGATCACCGGCCCGGGCAATGCCTATGTCGCGAGCGCCAAGCGGCGCGTGTTCGGCCAGGTCGGCATCGACATGATCGCCGGCCCGAGCGAGATCCTGGTGCTGGCCGACGGCAGCACGCCGGCCGACTGGGTGGCGATGGACCTGTTCAGCCAGGCCGAGCACGACGAGCTGGCGCAGAGCATCCTGCTGTGCCCCGACGCGGCCTACATCGAGGCCGTGCAGGCCGCGATCGACCGCCTGCTGCCCGCGATGCCGCGCCGCGACGTGATCCGCGCCAGCCTGGAAGGCCGCGGCGCGCTGATCCGCACGCGCAGCCTGGAAGAAGCCTGTGCGATCAGCAACCGCATCGCGCCCGAGCACCTGGAGGTGAGCGCGCGCGATGCGCGGCGCTGGGAGCCGCTGCTGAAGCATGCCGGCGCGATCTTCCTCGGCGCCTACACCAGCGAGAGCCTGGGCGACTACTGCGCCGGCCCGAACCACGTGCTGCCGACCTCGGGCACGGCGCGCTTTTCCTCGCCGCTGGGCGTGTACGACTTCGTCAAGCGCAGCAGCCTGATCGAGGTCAGCGAGGCGGGTGCGCAGGGGCTCGGGCCGATCGCGGCGGAGCTGGCCTATGGCGAGGGCTTGCAGGCGCATGCACGCGCCGCAGAACTGCGACTGACGGATTCGCCGGCGCCCGCCCGGCCGGCGCTGCGCGGCGCGATCCGCACCGACCTGCTGTCGATGCACGCCTACGCGGTGCAGCCCAGCGCCGGCCTGGTCAAGCTCGACGCGATGGAGAACCCCTACACGTTGCCGCCGGCGCTGCAGCGCGAGTTGGGCGAGCGCCTGGGTGCGGTCGCGATCAACCGCTACCCGGGCGCGCGCCTGTCCGAGCTGGCGGACGCGCTGGCGCGGCACATCGCGCTGCCGGCCGGCTGCGCGCTGATGCTGGGCAACGGCTCCGACGAATTGATCGACCTGCTCGCGATGGCCTGCGACACGCCCGGCGCCCGCGTGCTGGCGCCGCTGCCGGGCTTCGTGATGTACGAGGTCTCGGCGCGGCTGCGCGGGCTCGACTTCATCGGCGTGCCGCTGACCGCCGACTTCGAGCTCGACGAGCCGGCGATGCTGGCCGCGATCGAGGCGCATCGGCCGGCCCTCACCTACATCGCCTACCCGAACAATCCGACCGCGAACCTGTTCAGCGACGCGACGATCGACAGGATCGTGGCGGCGGTGGCGCGCCAGCAGGGGCTGGTCGTTTTCGACGAGGCCTACCAGCCCTTCTCCTCGCGCAGCTGGCTGCAGCGCATGGCGGCGCAGCCGCATGTGCTGGTGCTGCGCACGCTGTCCAAGTTCGGTCTGGCGGGCGTGCGCCTGGGCTATCTGTGCGGGCCGGCGGCGCTGATCGCGGAGATCGACAAGCTGCGTCCGCCCTACAACGTGAGCGTGCTCAACGCCGAGGCGGCGCTGTTTGCACTCGAGCACGCCGACGAGTACGCGCGCCAGGCCGCGCTCATCCGCAGCGAACGCGAGCGGCTGCAGGCGGCGCTGCGCGCGACGGCCGGCGTGCAGGCCTACGCCAGCGATGCGAACATGGTCCTGGTGCGCGTGCCCGATTCGCAGCGCGTCTTCGCGGGCATGAAGGCGCGCGGCGTGCTCGTCAAGCATGTCGCCGGCCTGCACCCGCTGCTGGCGAACTGCCTGCGGCTGACGGTGGGCACGCCGCAAGAGAACGACCTCATGATGAACGCCTTGAAGGACAGCCTGTGAACCGCGTTGCCGACCTCCGCCGCGACACCAAGGAGACGCAGATCCGCGTGCGCGTCGATCTCGACGGCACGGGCGCGGCGCAACTCGCCACCGGCATCGGCTTCTTCGACCACATGCTGGACCAGATCGCCCGCCACGGCCTGATCGACCTCGAGATCGAGGCCCGGGGCGACCTGCACATCGACGGCCACCACACGGTGGAGGACGTGGGCATCACCCTGGGCATGGCGGTGGCGCAGGCGGTGGGCGACAAGCGCGGCATCACCCGCTACGGCCACGCCTACGTGCCGCTGGACGAGGCGCTGTCGCGCGTGGTGGTCGATTTCTCGGGCCGCCCCGGGCTGCACATGGACGTGCCTTTCAAGGCCGGCATGGTCGGCGGCTTCGACACCCAGCTCGCCTACGAGTTCTTCCAGGGCTTCGCCAACCACGCGCTGGTGACGCTGCACATCGACAACCTCAAGGGCGAGAACGCGCACCACCAGTGCGAGACGGTGTTCAAGGCCTTCGCGCGCGCGCTGCGCATGGCGCTGGCGCCCGATCCGCGTTCGGCCGGCGTCATCCCGTCGACCAAGGGCAGCCTGTAGCACCATGGGCCGGGTCGCCGTCGTCGACTACGGCATGGGCAACCTGCGCTCGGTCTCGCAGGCGGTGATGCGCGTGGCCGCCGGAACCGGGCTGGAGGTCGTCGTCACGCGCGATGCGCGGGCCGTGCTGGCCGCCGACCGCGTGGTGCTGCCCGGGCAGGGAGCGATGCGTGACTGCATGCGCGAGCTGCACGACTCGGGGCTGAAGCAGGCGGTGCTGCACGCGGCGGCCCACAAGCCGCTGCTGGGCATCTGCGTGGGCATGCAGATGCTGCTCGACCACAGCGAGGAGCAGGACACGCCGGGCCTGGGCCTGATCCCGGGCCAGGTCCGGCGTTTCCGGCTGGAAGGCCGCCTGCAACCCGACGGCAGCCGCTACAAGGTCCCGCAAATGGGCTGGAACCGCGTCGCCCAGCAGCCGCATCCGGTGTGGGCCGGCGTGCCCGACGGCAGCTGGTTCTACTTCGTGCACAGCTACTACGCCTGCCCGAGCGATGCGCGGCACAGCGCGGGCAGCGCCGACTACGGCGGCAGCTTTACCTGCGCAGTGGCGCGGGATAATATTTTTGCCACTCAGTTCCACCCCGAGAAGAGCGCCGAGCAGGGTCTGGCCCTGTACCGCAACTTCCTGCACTGGCAGCCCTGACACCGCCCCCGGTCCCGCGCTCGCGCCCGGACACCCGCTTCCACCCCACCCCCATTCCCGCTCCCACCGAGTCATGCTGTTGATTCCGGCCATCGATCTCAAGGACGGCAAGTGCGTGCGCCTGCAACAGGGCGACATGCAGGCCGCCACCACCTTCGGCGACGACCCGGCCGCAATGGCGCGGCGCTGGTTGCAGGCCGGCGCGCGGCGGCTGCACCTGGTCGACCTGAACGGCGCCTTCGCCGGTCGGCCCATCAACGAGGCCGCGGTCAAGGCCATCGTGCGGGCGGTGGGCGATACCCTCCCGGTGCAACTGGGCGGCGGCATCCGCGATCTCGACACCATCGAGCGCCTGCTCGACGACGGCGTCAGCTACGTCATCATCGGTACCGCCGCGGTGAAGAGCCCGGGTTTCCTGAAGGATGCCTGCAGCGCCTTCGGCGGCCACGTGATCGTGGGCCTGGATGCCAAGGACGGCAAGGTCGCCACCGACGGCTGGAGCAAGCTCACCGGGCACGAGGTGGTCGACCTGGCGAAGAAGTTCGAGGACTACGGCGTCGAGGCCGTCATCTACACCGACATCGGCCGCGACGGCATGCTCACCGGCATCAACGTCGAGGCCACCGTCAAGCTGGCGCAGGCGCTGACCATCCCCGTCATCGCCTCGGGCGGCCTGGCCGGCATGGCCGACATCGAGCAGCTCTGCGCCGTCGAAGGCGATGGCGTCGAAGGCGTCATCTGCGGCCGCAGCATCTACACCGGCGCGCTCGACTTCGTCGCCGCGCAGGCGCGGGCCGACGAGTTGAACGGCCGTGTCTAGTGCTCGCTAAGCGCATCATCCCCTGCCTGGACGTCACCGGCGGCCGTGTCGTCAAGGGCGTCAACTTCGTCGAACTGCGCGATGCCGGCGACCCGGTGGAGATCGCGGCCCGCTACAACGAGCAGGGCGCCGACGAGCTGACCTTCCTCGACATCACCGCCACCAGCGACGGCCGCGACCTGATCCTGCCGATCATCGAGGCGGTGGCGTCGCAGGTCTTCATCCCGCTGACGGTGGGTGGTGGCGTGCGCAGCGTCGCCGACGTGCGCCGGCTGCTCAACGCCGGTGCCGACAAGGTCAGCTTCAACTCGGCCGCGGTCGCCGATCCGCCGCTCATCCGCGAGGCCTCGGACAAGTACGGCGCCCAATGCATCGTGGTCGCGATCGACGCCAAGCGCCGGCCCGGCGGCGACGCGGGCTGGGACGTCTACACGCACGGCGGGCGCAAGAACACCGGCCTGGACGCGGTGCAATGGGCGCGCCGGATGGCCGAGCTCGGCGCCGGCGAGATCCTGCTGACCAGCATGGACCGCGACGGCACCAGGAGCGGCTTCGACCTCGCGCTCACGCGCGCGGTGGCCGACGCGGTGCCGGTGCCGGTGATCGCCTCGGGCGGCGTCGGCGCGCTCGAACACTTGAGCGCAGGCATCCGCCTGGGCGGCGCCGACGCGGTGCTGGCGGCGAGCATCTTCCACTACGGCGAATTCACGGTCGGCCAGGCCAAGGCCCTGCTGGCCCGCGACGGCATCGCGGTGCGGCTTTGAAGCCGACCCCGAAGCGCGCGCTGAAGCACGAAGTCCGCCTGATCGGCGGCCTGTACAAGCGCAGCAAGTTGCCGGTGGCCGACCGGCCGGGGCTGCGGCCGACCCCCGACCGCGTTCGCGAGACGCTGTTCAACTGGCTGGGCGCCGATCTCGAGGGCTGGCGCGTACTCGACGCTTTTGCCGGCAGCGGTGCGCTCGGCTTCGAGGCTGCATCGCGCGGCGCCTCCGAAGTCCTGCTGCTGGAGCAGGACGCGGTGCTCGTCGCCAGCCTGCTGCGCAGCCAGCAGCGCCTGGATGCCACGGCCCTGCGCGTGGAGCGCGCCGACGCCATGGGCTGGATGGCGCGCTGCGCGTCCCGGCGCTACGAACTCGTGCTGATCGATCCACCGTTCGACACCGGCCTGGCGGTCGCCGCGGCGACCGTGGCAGCGCGTTTGGTGGCCGCCAGCGGGTACCTCTACGTGGAGGCTCCCGCGCCGATCGAGCCCCCGGCCGGCATGGCGCCGTACCGCAGCCTGCGGGCCGGGGCGGTGAGCGCGCAGCTGTTCGTGGCCCCGAACTGAGCGCAGCTACACTGACCGCGACCCCGGATCGACCGCGACTGGAGGAAACCGCCGTGACCCTCAAAGCCCCGCTCACCGCCGTCTACCCGGGTACTTTCGATCCGATGACCCTGGGTCACGAAGACCTGATGCGGCGCGCGTCGCGCCTGTTCGACCGCCTGATCCTGGCCGTCGCCGTCGGCCATCACAAGCGCACGATGTTCACGATCGCCGAGCGGCTGGAGATCGCGCAGGAGATCGCCGCCCCGTACCCCAACGTCGAGGTCACGGCCTTCCGCGGCCTGCTGCGCGACTTCGTGATCGAGAACCACGGCAAGGTCGTGATCCGCGGCCTGCGGGCGGTCAGCGACTTCGAGTACGAGTTCCAGATGGCCGGCATGAACCGCCAGCTCATGCCCGACGTCGAGACCGTGTTCATGACGCCGTCGGACCAGTACCAGTTCGTCAGCGGCACCTTCGTGCGCGAGATCGCCAGCCTCGGCGGCGATGTCTCGAAGTTCGTGGCGCCGTCGGTGCTCCGGCGCCTGAAGGAACGCGTCACGCAGACGCAGGCCTGAGGTCGAGATGGCGCTCTGGATCACCGACGAATGCATCAACTGCGATGTCTGCGAGCCCGAGTGCCCGAACCAGGCGATCTCGATGGGCGCCGAGATCTACGAGATCGACCCCCAGCGCTGCACCGAATGCGTGGGCCATTTCCCCGAGCCGCAATGCGTGCAGGTCTGCCCGGTGAACTGCATCCCGATCAACCCGGCCTGGGTCGAGACGCGGGAACAACTGCTCGCCAAGTACCAGCGTCTTCAAGCCGCGGCTTCGCCCGGGCCGGACGCCGCGACGGCTGCCGGTCCGCTGCCGGCCTGAGCTGGGCAGCGGCGCGGCCGTGCGTCCGCGGGGCGGCCGAGGCGGGCATCTCGCGCTGGTGGCGCTCGGCGGTGAGTTCGTCGGCCAGGCGGCGTTCGCGCGCGGCGACCCCCCGCGCGGCCTGCACCTGATCGGCGCTGCGCGCGTCGGCCGCGGCGACCTCGCGGCCACCTTCGCATGGGATCTGCGTGTAAGTCGGCGTGCCCTCGCCGCAGCGCCAGACCGTCTGTGCCGTTGCGACCGCGGGTGCGGCGAGCGCCGCCAGGGCGGCCAGTCCGGCGAGCATCGTCGCGACGGTGGGAAGGATGGGCCTGGGGGTCATGGCGGGTCTCCTTCGGCGGGTTTCGCGGCAGCTGGCCGCGGTGGCTTGGGCCGCGGCGGCTGGGCGTGGATCAGCGCCAGCGCCTTGTCCATGTGGCCGGCGATCAGCTCGTCGCTGGCCGACAGCGATTGCTCCAGCGCCTTGGCGATCGCATCGCGCTGGTCGGGTGCGGGCTTCCTCAGCACGTAGTTCACGACCTCGGCCTTGATGCCGGGGTGGCCGATGCCCAGGCGCAGGCGCCAGAAGTCGGGCGTGCCGAGCAGACCCTGGATGTCCTTCAGCCCGTTGTGGCCGGCGGCGCTGCCGCCGAACTTCAGCTTGGCCTGGCCGGGCAGCAGATCGAGCTCGTCGTGGACAACCAGGATCTGCTGCGGCTCGATCTTGAAGAAGCGCGCCAGCGGCGCCACCGAGGCGCCCGAGCGGTTCATGAAGGTCATCGGCTCGAGCAGCCAGACCGGGCCTTCGGGCCGGCTCACGCGCGCTGCCAGCCCTTGGTAGGCGCGCTCGGGCACCAGCCGCGCGCCCAGCTTGGCCGCCAGCGCGTCGATCCACCAGAAGCCCGCGTTGTGCCGCGTGGTCTCGTAGTCAGGGCCGGGGTTGCCCAGGCCGACGAAGAGTCGAATCATGGCAACGATTATTGGCGCCGCAGCATGGAAAAGGCCCCACCGGAGTGGGGCCTGACGAGTGGGGATGAAGCGTGGGGATGAAGTCGTGCCGGGCTCAGGCCCCGCGGCCCTTCTGCTGCTTTTCTTCCTTGCGCGGCTTGGCGCCCTTGCCCTTCTCGGGGGCGGCCACCACGGCGGCGGGGGCCACTTCTTCCTCGATCTTGGGCACCGTCACCGCCACGATCACCGGGTTCTGGGTGCCGTGCTTGACGGCCTTGATGCCCTCGGGCAGCTTCAGGTCGCTGGCGTGCAGGCTCTGGTTCTTGGTCAGACCCGACAGGTCGATGGTCACGAACTCGGGCAGCTGCGAGGCCAGGCATTCGATCTCGAGGTCGGTGCGCACGTGGCTCACCAGGCACTTGTCGGTCTTCACCGCCGGCGAGTTCTCCTCGCCCGCGAAGTGCAGCGGCACCTTCTTGCGCAGGCGGGTCGTCTCGTCGACGCGCTGGAAGTCGACGTGCATCACGATCGGCTTGAAGGCGTGCATCTGGAAGTCGCGCAGGAGCACCTTCTCTTGAACCGACCCATTGGCGCCGGCCAGCTCCATCTCGAGGATCGAGGAATGGAAGGCTTCCTTCTTCAGCGCGAAGAACAAGGCGTTGTGGTCGAGCTCGATCATCTTGGGCGCGCCGGCCCCGTAGACGATGCCGGGCACCTTGGCGGCGTGGCGCAGGCGGCGGCTCGCTCCGGTCCCCTGCAGCGTACGCTCGTAAGCTGTGAATTTCATGTTGACTCCATGTGGGTCGGTGGTGGATGAGGTGCCCGCGACCAGGCGCCTCGACTAATGCGGCCCGAAGCCCGCAACCATGAAGGGCCGCCGCAAGGCGGCCCGCTCATCCTTCAGAAGTTGCTGTTCTGCTCGGCAAACAGGGAGGTCACCGACTCGCCGTCGCTGATGCGGCGGATGGTCTCGGCGAACAGGAAGGCCACCGACAGCTGGCGGATCTTGCTGCAGCCCTTGGCCGCGTCCGACAGCGGGATGGTGTTGGTGATGACGACCTCGTCGATCTGCGAGCCGGCGATGCGATCCACCGCCGGGCCCGAGAACACCGGGTGCGTGCAGTACGCGTAGACGCTCCTGGCGCCGCGCTCCTTGAGCACTTCCGCCGCCTTCACCAGCGTGCCGGCGGTGTCGATCATGTCGTCCATGATCACGCAGTTGCGGCCGTCGATCTCGCCGATCACGTGCATCACCTCGGCGATGCCGGCCGCCGGCCGGCGCTTGTCGATGATGGCCAGGTCGCAGCCCAGCTGCTTGGCCAGCGCGCGCGCGCGCACCACGCCCCCGATGTCGGGCGAGACCACCACCAGGTTCTGGTGGTTCTTGCTCTTGACGTCGGACAGCAGCACCGGGCTGGCGTAGATGTTGTCCACCGGGATGTCGAAGAAGCCCTGGATCTGGTCGGCGTGCAGGTCCATCGACAGCAGCCGCTCCACGCCCACGGTCTCAAGCAGGTTGGCCACCACCTTGGCGCTGATCGGCACCCGCGTGCTGCGCGGACGGCGGTCCTGCCGGGCGTAGCCGAAGTAGGGGATCACGGCCGTGATGCGGCGGGCGCTGGCCCGCTTCAGCGCATCGACCATGATCAGCAGCTCCATCAGGTTCTCGTTCGTGGGCGCACAGGTGGGCTGCACGACGAACACGTCGCGGGCGCGCACGTTCTGGCGGATCTCGACCGTGACCTCGCCGTCGGAGAAGCGCCCCACCGCCGCCTGGCCGAGCTCAACGCCGAGGTGGGTGGCGATCTCTTGCGCCAGCACCGGGTTGGCGTTGCCGGTGAACAGCACGGTGTTGAACAGCACGGTGGACTCTCCGTCGCGGCGCAGCCGGGGCGGCTGCGCCGGCTTCAGTGGAAGGTTTGGCAGGGGAGGAAGGACTCGAACCCTCGCATGTCGGAATCAAAATCCGATGCCTTGACCAACTTGGCGACTCCCCTACACAGGTCGCGGCCTGGGGCCGCCACCTCGAAACGCTCTCAGCCTGCCCAGCCCCCCAAGGGGTGCTTGTCCAGGCTGCGGCACAGACGCCCCACCCAACCCGGCGGCAACGCACCCGAAGCTGCGTCGGCCGGCCATGTCGCCATGGGTGCATCGCCCGTGCCTGCTCTCGCGAACACCGCGCTGCCCGATCCCGTCATCCGGCTATTGCCGAACCGAGACTCCAGCCAGCGGGCGGCTTGCGCCACCTCAGGGCACCGATCTTCGGCCGCGGCCTGCAGGTCGTTCTTGCCGAACCCCTGCAGGCACGCGAGTGAAAACCCGGCCTCGCCTGCGCTCTCGAAATAGCCCTCGACTATAGCAGGATCGGTGTCGCGCCCGAGTGCCGGGTGCTCGAAGATCTCACGCGTGGCAATGCTCGCGGGCGGTTTGACCACGGCATACCACGCCGGCGCCAGCGGCAGAGGACGCAGCAGCTCGCCGATGCCGGTGGCCAGTGCAGGGCGGCCGTGGACGAAGAACGGCACGTCGGCGCCCAGGCCGAGCCCGAGGGCGGCCAGCCGCTGGCGCGGCCAGTGCAGTCGCCACAGGTGGTTCAGCGCCAGCAGCGTGGTGGCGGCGTCGGAGCTGCCGCCGCCCAGGCCGGCCCCCGCGGGCAGCTGCTTGTCGACGTGGATGTCGGCCCCCAGCGGCGTGCCGCTGGCGGCCTGCAGCGCGCGCGCCGCGCGCAGGCACAGATCGTCGTCGGGCAGCGCAGTGCCGAGGTCGTGGCGCGCCAGCCGGCCGTCGTCGCGCAGCACCAGGTGCAGGCGGTCGGCCCAGTCGATGAGGACGAAGACCGACTGCAGCAGGTGGTAGCCATCGGCGCGGCGACCGTTGACGTGCAGGAACAAATTCAACTTGGCCGGAGCCGGCAGGTCGTACAGCGCGCGCAGGGCCATGGGGCGACGCCGGGTTCAGGAGCCGGCGGCGTCCAGGCGCGCGCGCAGCGTGACCACCGGCGGGGCGTCGCGGCGGGCCTCGATCCAGCCCTGCGCTTGGCGCGTCAGCACCACGTGCCAGCCGAGCTGCTCGAACCCCGAACTGTCGGCCAGGTGCGGCGCACCGGGCCAGGGCCGGCCGGCCAGCCAGTCGGGCAGGGCGGCCAGCGGCAGCGCCTCGCCCAGCGCCTCGCGCGAGAGTGCATCCAGGCTGTCATAGCGGTGCTCGCCGTCCGAGGTCTGCAGCACGGCCAGGCCCGGGGCCCAGCGTGCGCTGGCCATGCGCAGGCCCAGCGGTGAATCAAGCCGCAACTCGCCGGCGTCGCCGTTGCCGCGCAGCTGGAAGGCCGCACTCATGCCGCGTGCCGCCTGGCCGTCGTCGGCCGCCACCTGCACGCTGAGCCGGCCTGCGGTCCAGGCGGACTCGTCGCTGCGCGGCGGGGTGGCGCAGGCAGCCAGCAGCAGGCCCAGGCCGAGCGTCAGACACCGGGCCTGCCAACGCGCCGCCAGGCGGGGTCGCCGGGGGCGGCTCACAAGCTCACGCGCAGCCGGGACAGCGTCTCGCGCAGGACGTCGTTGCCGGCGTCCCGGCGCCGGGCCTCGCCCCAGACGCGCCGGGCCTCGTCGTGCTGACCCATCGTCCACAGTACCTCGCCCAGGTGGGCCGCGATCTCGGGGTCGGGTCGGGCGGCGTAGGCCTGGCGCAGCAGGCGCAGGGCTTCGGTGTCCTGGCCCAGCCGGTACTCGACCCAGCCCATGCTGTCGGTGATGAACGGGTCGCCCGGCGTCAGCGTCAGGGCGCGCTGGATCAGCGCGCGCGCCTCCGGCAGGCGCAGCTTGCGGTCGGCCAGCGAGTAGCCCAGCGCGTTCGGCGCCTGCGCGCTGTCGGGCTTGAGCACCATCACGCGGCGCAGCAGGCGCTCCATCTCGTCGAGGCGGTCGAGCTTCTCGGCCATCATGGCCTGCTCGTACAGCAGGTCGGTGTCGTCGGGAAACTTTGCGTTCGCGGCCCCCAGCAGCTCGAAGGCCTGGCGCCACTGCTTGGCGTCGCGCAGCACGCCCGCCTGTGCCAGCACCTTGGCGCGCGCGTCGCCGGCGTCGCGCTCGGGCACGGCGGCGATCAACGCCAGCGCCTGCTCGACCTTGCCCTGGCGCGCCAGGATGGACGCCCGTCGCGTCTGCACCTCGAGCGCCTGCCTCGGGTCGGTGATCTTGGCCAGCCAGGCCTCGGACGCCTTGTAGTCGCCGCGCCGTTCGGCGGCCTGCGCCAGCATGAGCCAGGCCTGCACCACGCCGCGCGGTGCGGCGCCGGCCTGTGCGGCGGCGGGCTCGTCGGGCGCATCGGCCTCGACGGCGGCCGCCGTCGCCGCGGCCCCGGCCGATGCCGCCGAAGCGGCCGCCGCTCCCGCTGCGGGGGCGCCGGCCTCACGCTGGGCCAGCTCGATATAGCGCTTGAGCGCAGCCTCGCCGCGGGCGTTGTGGTTCAGCTCGAGCTCCAGCGCGCCCAGCGTGAGGTAGGGCGCGGCCTGGTCGGGCTGCTGCCGGGTGGCGATCTGCAGCTGATCCACCGCCTCGGCGTAGCGCTGCTGGGTGGTGAGCGTGCGCACATAGGCCAGGCGCAGGCCGGGATCGGCATCGGGCCGGGCCAGATAGGCCTGCACCAGCGCTTCGGCGGCCGGCTGCTGGGGTATCAGCTCCAGGGCCAGCAGCACCGGGCCCGCGGCTGCTGCGTCCAGGGCCTGCGCCTGGCGCGCCAGCGCCAGGGCCTGCTCGGGTTGCTTGGCGATGAGCCAGCAGCCGCCGATCGCCACCCGCGCCGGCACGGCCGTGGCGCCGCTCAGGTAGGGCTGCAGCGTGGCCTCGATCACGGTGGCCACCGCCGCAGGGTTGCTGGCGTGCTGCATCAGTCGCGGGATGCCCGCCATCAGTGCCGGCCGCTCGGGGGCCGGTGTCTCGGCCAGCAAGGCCTTGAGCGGCCCCCCGATCGCTTCGGACCGGTTCAGCAGCACGAGGATCTGCAACTCGACGCGGATCGGCTCCAGGGCACCCGGCCGCGCCGTGCGCCAGGCGCGCGCGGCGGCCAGCGCCTTGTCGCCCGATCGGCCCTGCAGCGCGATGTCCACGGCATGGCGGAACAGGCCGTCGTCCTTGCTGCGCCGGGCGGCGTCCAGAGTCAGCTCGTAGGCGCTGGCGGCGTCGCCCTCGTTCAGCGCCATCTCGCCCACCAGCATCTCGTAGAGCAGCTGGCCGTCGAGTGCGGAGTTCTGCACCGCCGGTGCGCTGGCCGCCGGGGCCGGCGGCGGTGCCGCGCCGGCGGCGGCCCAGGCCGCGCGGGCGTGCGCGGACCGCAAGGGCAGCACCCCGAAGGCGAGAACGGCTGCCACCAGCGTGAGCGCGTGGGGCCGGCGGAGGCGGTCGGACATCGGGGTTCCCATGCGGTTCTGAACCATTCTCACATAATGAGTTCATGCCCGAGTTGCCCGAGGTCGAGGTCACCCGACGCGGCCTGGCGGGGCCGCTGCTGGGTGCGCGCGTGCGCTCGGCGCGCCTGGGCCGGCCGCTGCGCTGGCCGCTGGGCTGCAGCGTCGACAGCCTGGCCGGCGCCACCGTGGGCGCGGTGGCGCGGCGCGGCAAATACCTGTGGCTGCCGCTGCACCGCACCGACGGTGCATGCGACAGCGGCGGCCTGTTGCTGCACCTGGGGATGTCGGGCTCGCTGGCCTGGCTGGCGCAGGCCGGCCCGCCCGGGCCGCATGATCACTTCGATCTCGTCACCGACCGCGGCACGCTGCGCCTGAACGACCCGCGGCGCTTCGGCGCCGTGGTCTGGTCGCCGGCCGTCGACCGCGCGCCCGCGGCGACGCTGCTGCAGCGCCTGGGCGCCGAGCCCTTCGACACCGCGTACACGGCCGCACACTTCCATGCCGCGCTGCAGCGGCGGCGGGCCCCCATCAAGCAGGTGCTGCTGGCCGGCGACGTGGTGGTGGGCGCCGGCAACATCTACGCCTGCGAGGCGCTGTTCGCCGCCGGCGTGCACCCCGCGCTGCGAGCCGATCGCCTGAGCCGCCCGCGCGCGACGCGGCTGCTGGCGGCGGTGCGCGCGACGCTGGCGCGCGCGCTGGAAGTCGGCGGCACCACGCTGCGCGACTTCAGCGACGTGCACGGCGCCAGCGGTGCATTCCAGTCGGAGGCCGCGGTGTACGGCCGCGCCGGCCAGGCCTGTGGCCGTTGCGGCGCGATGCTGCGGCGCACCGTGCAGGGCCAGCGCGCGACGTATTTCTGCCCCGGTTGTCAGCGTCGGTAACGGCGTGGCCGGGGTTGTGCCCGGGCGTGAGATTCGGCAGGAAAACACGCCTACTTCCGGCGATTCGCACAGCCCTGTCGGCCGGGGGGCTGCGCTAGCATGCCCTGGCCTTTCGACCGCCTGCCCCTGGCCGCCCGCATGCCCCCCATCAGCCCCATCGCCGAACGCCTGGATTCGCTGGCCGGCTGGCGCGCCGAGCTCGACCGCCGCGTGGCCGAGATGGGCCGCTGGCTGGCACAGCAGGAACTCCTGTCCGATGCCGATGCCGCGCTGGTGGACGGTCTGCGCGAGCGCCTGGCCGCCGACAAGCTGGTGCTGGCCTTCGTGGCCGAGTTCTCGCGCGGCAAGTCGGAGCTGATCAACGCCATCTTCTTCGCCGACGCCGGCCGCCGCGTCCTGCCGGCCACGCCCGGGCGCACCACCATGTGCCCGGTGGAATTGCGCTTCGATGCCGGCGTGGCGCCGCGGCTGGCGCTGCTGCCCATCGAGACCCGGCTGCGCGGCCTGTCGCTGGCCGAGTTGCGCCCGCGCGACGAGCACTGGCATCTGCTGCCGCTCGATCCCCGCCAGCCCCAGTCGCTGGCACACGCGCTTGCTGCCGTCACCGCCACCCAGCGCGTGACCCAGGCCGAGGCCGTGGCGCTGGGCTTCTGGAGCGACGAGCAGCCCGAGGACAACCCGCCGCAGGCGGCCGACGGCACGGTGGAGGTGCCGGCCTGGCGCCACGCCGTCATCAACTACCCGCACCCGCTGCTCGAGCGCGGGCTGGTCGTGATCGACACGCCCGGCCTGAACGCTGTGGGCGCCGAGCCCGAGCTCACGCTGGGCCTGCTGCCCACGGCGCATGCCGCGGTCTTCGTGCTGGCTGCCGACACCGGCGTCACGCGCTCCGACCTGGCGATCTGGCGCGAGCACCTGGGCCAGGCCAGCCTGGAGCGCTTCGTCGTGCTGAACAAGATCGACGCCCTGCACGACCCGCTCAGCTCGGCGGCCCAGGTGCAGGCGCAGATCGAGCAGCAGCGCCAGGTGGCCGCGCAGATGCTGGACATGCCGGCGGGGCGCGTGTTCGCGCTGTCGGCGCGCGAGGCCCTGGCCGCGCGCATCGACGGCAACGCGCGGGCCCTGCTGGCCAGCCGCCTGCCGCCGCTGGAGCAGGCGCTGGCCGACCAGCTGCTGCCGCGGCGCCAGCAGCTGCTGCTGCAATCGGCGCTGGGCACCCTCGAGCAGCTGCGCGAAGGCACGGCGCGGCGCCTGGCCGACCGCCGACGCCAGCAGGCCGAGCAGCTGTTCGAGCTGCGCGGCCTGCGCGGCAAGAGCGGCGGCAAGCTGCGCATGATGGTCGAGCGGGTGGACGCCGAGGTGGCCGAGTTCGAGCGCTGCACGGCACGCCTGGCGGCGCTGCGCGCGGTGCAGGGCAAGCTGCTGCGCGCGGTGCAGTCCCGGCTCTCCAGCGAGACGCTGCGCACCGAGCTCGCGGCCATGCAGTCGGCGATGGCGGCGCGGCCGTTCAACCTGGGTGCGCGCGCGGCCTTCGACACGCTGCTGACGCGATTGCACGGCGTGGTGGACGGCGCCGCCACGCAGGCCGAAGAGCTGCGCCAGATGCTGCAGGCCAGCTTCAACCAGCTCAATGCCGAGTTCGGCTTCGCCTTCACGCTGGCGCCGGTGCCGTCCATGGCGCCCTGCCAGGCCGAGCTGAGCCTGATCGAGCAGAACTACCGGCGCTACCTCACCCTGGCCCAGGCCTGGCGCATGGCGCTGCCGGGCTTCGCCGAGCAGTTCCGGCGCATGCTGCTGTCCAAGCTGCGCGTGGTGTTCGAGAACGCCGCCGGCGAGTTCGACCTCTGGTCCCAGGCCGCCACCAGCCAGGTGGAGGTGCAGTTGCGCGAGCGCCGGCGCGGCTTCACGCGGCGCCGTGAATCGCTGCAGCGGGTGCAGGCCGCCGCCGGCGAGCTGGAGCAGCGCATCGCCGAGGTGCAGGCGCAGGACGAGCACCTGGCCCGGCTGCAGGCGCGCCTGGCCGAGGTGGCGCACGAGGCCACGGCCGCCGCGCATCGCGCCAACCCGGCCGCGCCGGCCGCCGCCCCGACGCTGCACCAGGACGCCGCTTGACCGCGCCCGGCCTGGCCGCCACCGTCGTCCGGTGGCAGCGCCGCCACGGCCGCCACGGCCTGCCCTGGCAGGGCACGCGCGATCCGTACCGCGTCTGGCTGTCCGAGGTCATGCTGCAGCAGACGCAGGTGAGCACGGTGCTCGACTACTACCCGCGCTTCCTGGCCCGCTTCCCCGACCTCGCGGCGCTGGCCGCGGCGCCGCTGGACGACGTGTTCGCGCTCTGGAGCGGGCTGGGTTACTACAGCCGGGCACGCAACCTCCACCGCTGTGCCCAGGTCGTGGTGGCCGAGCACGGCGGGCGCTTCCCGGCCACCCGCGCCGGCCTGCAGGCGCTGCCCGGCATCGGCCGCTCCACGGCGGCGGCGATCGCCGCGTTCTGCTTCGGCGAGCGTGCGGCCATCCTCGATGGCAACGTCAAACGGGTGCTGACGCGGGCGCTCGGCTTCGAAGGCGACCTGGCGTCGGCGACCGAAGAGCGGCGCCTGTGGGCACTGGCCGAATCGCTGCTGCCGCCGCGCGATGTGGATGTCTACACCCAGGGCCTGATGGACCTGGGCGCCACCGTCTGCAGTGCGCGCCAGCCCGACTGCGCCCGCTGTCCGCTGGCACCGGCCTGCGCCGCGCGCGCCGCCGGCACGCCCGAGCGCTATCCGGTCAAGACCCGCACGCTGCGTCGCGGCCGGCGCGCGGCAGCCCTGCTGTGGCTGCGCCAGGGCGGCCGCCTGTGGCTGGTGCAGCGGCCGCCGCGCGGCGTCTGGGCGGGGCTGTGGAGCCTGCCCGAGTTCGCCTCGGTCGAGGCCCTGCAGCAGGCCACCGCCGCCTGGCCCGGACAGGGCAGCTGGCTGGCGCCGGTGCAGCACGCGCTGACGCACTTCGACTGGACCCTGCACCCGCTGGCCTGGCGCCTGCCGCCGCGCGCGCCGCTGCCGCCGGAGGTGCCACGCGGCCGCTGGCTGACACCGACGCAGGCGCTGGCGCTCGGCCTGCCCGCGCCGGTGCGGCGGCTGATCGAAGCGCCCGCCATGGCCTAGCATTGCTGGCTGGGGCCGACCTGTCGGTGCCCCCTTCCGGCACGGGCCTTGCTGCGGGCCCGGGCCGCCTTCGCAACCCCTTCAGACCCGGACCTTCGACATGGCAGTACCCCGGATTCGGCTTTTCCCGGTGGGCCGCGCGCCGAGCCGCCTGCTCGCGCTTCCCGTCCTGCTGGCCGCGGCCCAGGCCTGGGCCCTGGGGCCGACCGGGCCGAACGATCCGCACCGCGGCGGCACCCTGCGGCTGATGTCCACCGCCGGGGCCGGCACGATCGACCCGCAGGTGAACTACACCCTGCAGTACGCGCAGGTGGTGCAGGCGGTCTACGACGGGTTGCTGGCCTTCCGCAAGGCGCCGGGGGCCGAGGCCTTCAAGCTCGTGCCCGACCTGGCCGAGGCCATCCCCAAGCCCGAGGACGGCGGCAAGACCTACGTCTTCAAGCTGCGCCAGGGCGTGCGCTTCTCCGATGGCCGTGAAGTCACGGTGGCCGACGCGGCGGCCTCGTTCCGGCGCATCTTCAAGGTGCTGGGGCCGACGGCCGGCAGCTTCTACAACGGCATCGTCGGCGCCGACCTGTGCCTGAAGAAGCCGGCCACCTGCACCCTGGCCGGCGGTGTGGTGGCCGACGCGAAGGCGCGCACGCTGACCCTGCACCTGGTGCGACCCGACCCCGAGTTCTTCTTCAAGCTCGCGGTGCCGCACGCCGTGATCCTGCCCGCCGACGCCTCGCCGCACGACGTGGGCGTCACGCCCATCCCCGGCACCGGCCCGTACAGGATCGCCGGCTACGACCCGAAGAAGCAGCTCAAGCTGGTGCGCAACCCGTACTTCAAGGTCTGGAGCCAGGACGCGCAGCCCGACGGCTACCCCGACGTCATCGACTACGACTTCGGGCTGTCCGACGAAGACCAGGTCACCGCCATCGCCAACGGCCAGGCCGACTTCATGTTCAACCCGCTGCCGGCCGACCGCCTGGGCGAGGTCGGCGGCAAGTACGCCCGGCAGGTGCACATCTCGCCCCTGACGGCGATGTACTACCTGCCGATGAACACGCGGCTGGCGCCGTTCGACAACCTGAAGGCGCGCCAGGCGGTGAACTTCGCGATCGACCGCAGCGCGCTGGTCAAGCTCTACGGCGGCCCGAACACCGCCACGCCCACCTGCCAGGTGCTGCCGCCGCGCTTTCCGGGCCATGTGCCCTATTGCCCGTACACCCTGAACCCGGGCGCCACCTGGTCGGCCCCCGACATGGCGCGCGCGCGCCAGCTGGTGAAGGAATCGGGCACCGCCGGCACCCGGGTCACGCTGATCGCACAGGACATCGCGGCCGACAAGCAGCTGGGCACCTACCTGCAGAGCGTGCTCAACGACCTGGGCTGGCCGACGACGCTGAAGCTGCTGTCCAACGCGGTGCAGTTCACCTACATCCAGAACACGAACAACAAGGTCCAGATCAGCCTGAGCACCTGGTACCAGGACTACCCGGCCGCGGCCGATTTCCTCGAGGTGCTGTTCTCGTGCGCCAGCTTCCACCCCGGCAGCGACGCCTCGATCAACATCTCGGGCCTGTGCAACCCGGGCCTGGAGGCCGACTTCGCACGGGCCCGCGCCACCGGCGTCACCGACCCGGCCGCGGCCGATGCGCAATGGGCGGCGATCGACCGCAAGGTGGTCGACCTGGCGCCGGCGGCCTTCCTGTTCAACCTCAAGCAGATCGACTTCGTCTCCAGGCGCCTGGGCAACTACATGTTCAGCGGCGAGTTCAACTTCCTGTTCCAGCTGGCGTGGGTGAAGTAGGCGTGCGCGGCGCTGCGGCCGGCCTGTGGCGCACGGCGCTGCGCCGGCTGCTGGCCGAGCGCAGCGCCGTGGCTGCGCTGGCGGTGCTGGCGGCGGTGGTGGGGCTGTGCCTGGCCGCGCCGCTGTATGCCAGCCGCATCGCGCACACGGACCCGTTCCGCTCCAACGTCAGCGGCGAGATCACGCTCGACGGCCGGACGGTGGCGGTGCTGCAGGATGCCACCGACGGCCTGGGCCTGGGCCAGACGCCGATCGGCCCCACCGGCCACCCCGAGGCCTACCTGCTGGGCGCCGACAACCAGGGTCGCGACGTCGCCGCGCGGCTGCTCTACGGCGGCCGGGCCTCGCTGTACATCGCCTCGGTGGCGACGCTGATCTGCATCGTCGCCGGTGCGGCCCTGGGCATCGTGGCCGGCTACTTCGGCGGCCTGGTGGACGCCGTGCTGTCGCGCCTGCTGGACGTGCTGTGGGCGTTTCCGGTCTACCTGCTGGCGATCTCGCTGTCCATCGTCACCATCGGCCACGGGCTGGTCATCGGGCCCTTCACGCTGGCCTCCGACAACCTGCTGCTGCCGGCGCTGATCATCGGCCTGATCTACGTGCCCTACATCGCGCGGCCGGTGCGCGCGCAGGCGCTGGCCCTGCGCAGGAGCGAGTTCGTGCTGGCGGCCATCGGCTGCGGCGTGCCCACGCCGCGCATCCTGCGCCTGGACATCCTGCCCAACGTTTCAACCACGCTGATCGTGTTCGTGCCGCTGATGATGGCGCTGAACATGCTCACCGAGTCGGCGCTGTCCTTCCTGTCGATCGGCGTGCAGGCGCCCGACGCGAGCTGGGGCACCATCATCCAGGACGGCCTGGCGCTGCTGTACACGCGGCCCGCGGTGGCGCTGGCGCCGGGCCTGGCGATCGTGGTCACGGTGCTGGCGCTGAACGTGCTGGGCGACGCGCTGCGCGATGCGCTCGACCCGCGCACCCTGCTGCGCGCGGCACCGGCCGCACCCGAAGCCGCCGCGGCATCCGTGGTACCGCCAGCGGCCGCCGCGTCCGCCGACGCGGCCCCCGGGTGATGGTCGCCGCCGTGCTGCGCCGGCTGGGGCAGATGCTGTTCGTCATGTTCGGCATCAGCGCGCTGACCTTCGCCATCTTCTTCGCCACCCCGGGCGCCGACCCGGCGGCCCGCATCGCCGGGCGCAATGCCAGCCCCGAGACGCTGGCGGCGGTGCGGCACGATTTCGGGCTCGACCGGCCGCTGCCGGTGCAGTACGCACTGCTGATGAAGCGACTGTTCGTCACGCGCGACCTCACCTCGTTCACCAACCGGGGCGAGCGGGTGCTGCCCGAGATCGCGGCCGCCACGCCGGTGACGCTGTCGCTGGTGCTGGGCGCCGCGGTGCTGTGGGTGCTGGGCGGCCTGGCCATCGGCGTCATCGCCGCGGCCACGCGCGGCAGCCTGGTCGACCGCGGGCTGATGGCGCTCGGGCTGGTGGGCGTCTCGATGCCGGTGTACTGGCTGGGCGCGGTGGTCAACCTGGTCACGCAGAGCCGCTTCCACGACACCTGGCTGTTCTCGTGGGTGCCCCCGCTGGGCTACGTGGCCTTCTCCGATCACCCCTGGGGCTGGTTCAAGGGCCTGGTGTTCCCGTGCACCACGCTGGCCATCCTCTACATCGGGCTGTACGGCCGCGTGTTGCGCAGCGCGGTCATCGAGGCCACGCAGCAGGATTTCATCCGCACCGCACGCGCCAAGGGCCTGTCCGAGCGCCGGGTGCTGCTGCACCACGCGCTGCGCACCTCGCTGGCCGGCGTGGTCACGATGTTCGGCCTTGACTTCGGCGCCCTCGTCGGCGGCGGCGCGCTGCTCACCGAGGTGGTGTTCAGCCTGCCGGGCATCGGCAAGCTCACTTTCGATTCGCTGCAGTCGCTGGACCTGCCGGTGATCATGGCCACGGTCATGTATGCCTCGTTTTTCGTCGTCGCGGCCAACGCCGTGGTCGACGTGCTCTACGCCTTCGTCGATCCGCGGGTGCGCGATGCCTGATCCCGTCGCGCCGCCAGGGCCCCGGCCTGCGCCGCCCCCGCTGCTGGACGTGCGCGACCTGCGCGTCAGCTTCCGCACCGAGGCCGGCTTGGTGCGTGCCGTCGACGGCGTCAGCTTCGCGCTCGAGCGCAGCGAGGTGCTGGGCGTGGTGGGCGAATCGGGCTCGGGCAAGTCGGTGTCGCTGATGGCGATCCTGGGCCTGCTGGGCAGCAGCCACGTCCTGGTCGAAGGCTCGGTGCGCTTCCAGGGCCGCGAGCTGATCGGCCTGCCGCCGTCCGAGCTGCGCCATGTGCGCGGGCGCGAGATCGCGATGGTGTTCCAGGACCCCATGACGGCGCTGACGCCGGTGCACACCATCGGCGCCCAAGTCGTGGAGCAGCTGCGCGCGCACACCGGGCTCGGCCGCGCGGCAGCCAGGGCGCGCGCGATCGAGCTGCTGGCCGCCGTCGGCCTGCCGCAGCCGGCGGCGGTGTACGCGCGCTTTCCGCACCAGCTCTCGGGCGGCATGCGCCAGCGCGCGGTGATCGCGATGGCGCTGTCGTGCAACCCGGCGGTGCTGATCGCCGACGAGCCCACCACGGCGCTGGACGTGACGGTGCAGGCGCAGATCCTGGCGCTGATCGACCGCCTGCGGCGCGACTTCGGCTCGGCCGTGGTGCTGATCACGCACGACATGGGCGTGGTGGCCGAACTGGCCGACCGGGTGCTGGTGATGTACGCCGGCCGCGTGGTCGAGCGCGGCAGCGCGGCCGATCTGTTCGACGAGGCCTGGCACCCGTACACCTGGGGCCTGCTGGGCTCGATCCCGCCGCTGGCCGGGCCGCGGCCGCGCCGGCTGCCCTCGATCGGCGGCCTGCCGCCCTCGCTGGCCGCGCTGCCGCCGGGCTGTGCCTTCGCGCCGCGCTGCGCCGTCAGCAGCAGCCGCTGCGCCCAGCGGCCCGTGCTGGCCGGCGCCGGCGCGCACCAGGCCGCCTGCGTCATCACCCCGCCCGAGCGCGCCGCGGCCCGCACCCGATGCACGCTGCTGCCCCAGCCCACATGAACGCGACGCCACCCGCCCCCGCCGCCGCCGCACCGCTGCTCGAGGTGGTGCAGCTCGGCAAGCGCTTCAAGGTCGGCAGCGCGTTCGCGCGCGGCGGCCGGCGCGAGGTGCAGGCGGTGGACGAGGTGTCGTTCAAGGTGCTGCCCGGCGAAACGCTGGGGCTGGTCGGCGAATCCGGCTGCGGCAAGAGCACGCTGGCGCGCTGCATCGTGCGCCTGCACGACTGCACCAGCGGCGCGCTGCGCTTCGAGGGCCGCGACATCACGCACCTGGGGGCACGCGCCATGCGGCCGATCCGGCCGCGTCTGCAGATGGTGTTCCAGGACCCCTACACCTCGCTCAACCCGCGCCGCCGCGTCGGCGACCTGATCGCCGAGCCGCTGCGCGTGCACGGCCGGCGCAGCCGCGCGGAGGTGGCCGAGCGCGTGCGCGAGCTGGCCGCGCTGGTGGGCCTGCTGCCCGAGCAGCTGAGCCGTTTTCCGCACGAGTTCTCGGGCGGCCAGCGCCAGCGCATCGGCATCGCGCGCGCCCTGGCGCTGGAGCCCCGGCTGATCGTGGCCGACGAGCCGGTCTCGGCGCTGGACGTCTCGATCCAGGCCCAGATCGTGAACCTGCTGGCCGAGCTGCAGGAGCGGCTCGGCCTGACCTACCTCTTCATCGCGCACGACCTGAGCGTGGTGCGCCAGGTGTCCACGCGCACGGCGGTGATGTACCTGGGCTCGATCGTCGAGATCGGCGCCACCGACACGCTGTACGAGCAGCCCGCGCACCCGTACACGGCGGCCCTGATCTCGGCCGTGCCGGTGCCCAGCGTCGCGGCCTCGGCGCGGCGGCACAAGATCGTGCTCGCGGGCGACCCGCCGAGCCCGCTCGACCCGCCGTCGGGCTGCCGCTTCCACCCGCGCTGTGCGGTGGCCACCCAGGTCTGCCGGAGCGTGCGGCCGCCCCTGCTGGGGCTGGCGGACGGGCGGGCGGTGGCCTGCCACCACCCGCTGGTCTGAGCGCGGGGATCGCGCCGGAGGTACCGCCTCAGCCGCGGCCGCCGACGTCGAGCAGGAACTCGATCAGCCCCCGCATGTAGGTTTCCTGGTCGTCGACCATCGCCATGTGGCTGCCGTTCGGGCACAGCAGGTGGCGACCCTGCGGCAGCGCGCGCGCCATGGCGGCCATGTGCGCCGGGTCCATCGTGTCGTGGGTGGCGCCGATGGTGAGCGTGGGCACCTGGATGCGGTGCAGGTCGGCGTCGCGGTCCCAGTGCAGCAGCTTGCCGCTGGCGCCGAGTTCGCTCGGGCCCTGCATCGGCACGTAGACCTTGGGGTTGAGGTGCGCGAAGGCGCGGTTCACCGGGTCGGGCCATTGCGCGTGCGGCAGGCGCAGCACGTGCTGCTCGTAGTGGTGCGGCACCAGCAGTTCCATGTAGCGCGGGTTGTCGGTGTCCTGCGCCGCTTCGAGCGCCTGGATCTCGGCCAGCACGGCCGGGTCCATGGCCGGCATCAGCACCGTCTGCGCGTAGCGGTTGTAGGCCGGAATGCTGGCCACCATGTTGCTGATCACCAGGCCCTTCAGCGGCTGCGGGTGCGCCAGCGCGTACTCGAGCGCCAGGATGCCGCCCCAGGAATGGCCGAGCAGGAAGAAGTTGTCCGGGCCCAGGCCCAGCGCCTGGCGCACCTGTTCGACCTCGTCGACGAAGCGCGGCAGCTCCCACAGCGCGGGGATGTCGGGCTGGTCGCTGCGGTGCGAGCCGAGCTGGTCGTAGTAGTAGTACTCGATGCCGGCCTCGGGCAGCCAGGGGTCGAAGGGCTCGAAGTACTCGTGCGTGGCCCCCGGGCCGCCGTGCAACAGCAGCAGCTTGATGCGCGGGTTGTTGCCGACGCGCTTGGTCCAGACCTTGAACTCGCCCTGCGGCGTGCGGATCGGTATCAGCCGCGCGCCGCCACCGAGCAGGTCGGTGCGGCCCTGGCGGTCCCAGTAGTTGGACGAAGACATCGAAGGACGGCTCGCAGTGGAAGGGGTCAGGCGTTGTACACGACGCCGTCGCGCAGCGCGAGCACGCCGGCCGCGGCCAGCTCGGCCACGATGCGATCGCCCCAGTCGCGCATCGATCCGGCCGGCCGGCCCGCGCGCTGCCAGGTCTCGCGGTACAGCGGCCCGGCGTCGAACCAGTGCAGCAGCGCCGGCAGCGGCTGCTGCTGCACCTCGAGCAGGTGGTACTTGATCAGCGCCTTCATCGCGTGGTGGGCGTGGCGCTGCGGGTCGGCGCGGAAGGCGGCCAGCCGCTGCCGCGCCACCGCCAGCGCCGCGGGCACGTCGTCGAAGGGCCGGCCATGGCCGGGGATGGCCCAGCGCGCGCCGAGCGATTCGATGAGGTCGAGCACGCGTGCCACGTCGTCCCAGCCGGGCTCGCCTTCGAGCTCGGGGAAGACGACGCCGAAGCCGCGTTGCCACAGCGCGTCGGCGGTGATCACGACCCGGTGTTCGGGGTCGAACAGGATCAGCGAATGCGGGTCGTGCCCCGGCGCGGCCAGCGCCTGCCACTGCCGCCCGCCCACCGCCAGCACCTCGCCCGAGGCCAGCCGGTCGTCGGGCACGAAACGCTCGCAGTGCTGGCCGGTGGCGGCGTAGCTGAGGGCACCCTCGTCCCAGGCCAGCACGGCGTCCCACTGGCCGGGCGGGATGGTCAGCCGGCAGCCGAAGGCCCGCTGCAGGCTGGCGTTGCCGCCGCAGTGGTCGGAGTGCAGGTGGGTGTTGACGACCTGGCGCAGCGGCTCGCCCCGCAGCGCGCGGCGCACCAGGGCCAGCGTCTGCCCGGCGTGCAGCGCATGGCTGCTGTCGACCAGCACCGCGCCGCTGCCGTCGCCGTGCAGCAGCACGTTGTTCGACGACAGCCAGCCGCGCTCGAGCACGGTCAGGCCCTGCAGTGCGGGGTCGGGGTGGAGGAAGGGGGCGCTCATGGCCGGGCTTGCATCGATACGCGTGCGTCGCCCGCATCGCTTGCATCAGGTCGCTCGGGCGGCCGGCGCGCCAGCAGCGCCGGCACCAGCGCCTCGTAGCCCGCGGCCAGCGCCAGCAGCGCCGCGTCGCCGCGCGGCTTGCCGATCAGCTGCAGCCCCATCGGCAGCCGGCCCTCGGCATCGAAGCCGGCGGGCACGCTGATCGCGGGCAGACCGGCGAAGGTGGCGTAGAGCGTGGCCTCCATCCAGCGGTGGTAGGTGTCCATGGCGCGGTTGCCGATGCGGCGCGGCCAGGTCTGGTCGATCGGGAACGGCCACACCTGCGCGCTGGGCAGGGCCAGCGCGTCGTAGCGCTGCATCAGCCCGGCCATGTGGGCGGCGAAGGCGCTGCGCACGTTGCTGGCCTGCATGAACTCGGCGAAGCCCAGGCCCGCGCCCTGGTCGTGCTCCCACAGCGCCTCGGGCTTGACCTGCGCCCGCGCGCCGGGCCGCGCCAGCAGCGGCGCCAGAGTCTGCGCCACCAGCCCGCGGCGCCAGACCAGCCAGGCCTGCCACAGCGGCTCGGCGCTGAAGCCCAGGCCGGCCGGCTCGACGATCGCCCCGGCGCCGGCCAGGTGCTGCAGGGCCTGCGTGCAGACTGCCTCGATGCCGGGCTCCAGCGCCAGGTGGCCTCCGAGGTCGCCCAGCCAGCCGATGCGCAGGCCGCGCACGCCGGCGCCCGGTGGGGGCACGAAGCTGCCGGCCTCGGTGGCGAGCGACAGCGGCACGCGCGGGTCGAAGCCGGCCTGGATGTCGAGCAGCCGGGCCAGGTCGCGCACCGTGCGCGCCATCGGACCGTCGGTGCTGAGCTGGGCCACCCAGGTGTCGGGCTTGGGCCAGCCCGGCACGCGGCCCTGGCTCGGTCGCAGGCCGAAGACGTGGTTCCAGCCGGCGGGGTTGCGCAGCGAGCCCATGAAATCGGACCCGTCGGCCACGGGCAGCAACCGCAGCGCCAGCGCCACCGCCGCGCCGCCGCTGCTGCCACCGGCACTGCGCTGGGCGTCCCAGGCGTTGGGCGTGGTGCCGAAGAGCGGGTTGTAGGTGTGCGAGCCGAGGCCGAACTCGGGCATGTTGGTCTTGGCGATGACGATGCAGCCGGCCGCCTTCATGCGCGCTACGTACAGGCTGTCCGCAGCCGGCATGGCGTCGGCCAGCAGGGGGCTGCCCTGGGTGGACGGGAATCCCAGCGCATGGCCCGTGTCCTTGATCGCCTGCGGCATGCCGTGCAGCCAGCCGCGCGAGGCGCCGCGCGCCAGCTCGGCATCGCGCTCGTCAGCCTGCGCCAGCAGCGTGGCCTCGTCGGCGAGGTTGACGAGGGCGTGCGCCCGCGGGTTGTGGCGCGCGATGCGTGCCAGGGTCGCGGCCATCAGCTCGCGGCACGAGACGCGTCGCGCGTGCACGGCCTGCGACAGGGCATGGGCGTCGAGGGCCAGGAGATCGTCCGACATGGCGGGTTCGAGGCGGGCGCAGTGGGCGGAACGGCGATTGTCGGTGCGGGCGCGCGGCGTCGTCGCCCGGCGCCGAGGCCGCGCGGCCGGGCCCGGGTACGGACGTCCAGGGTCCGCAAAGCTGGGGAGCCGCGGCCCCCGATCTACGGGGTAGCTAGGGGTTCGCTTATACACCGATGCACGTATATTTCAGCGGCCGTCCCGCCCGGCTTGCCGCTGGTGACGCAATGCGATCAGCAGCCGCGGCCCACCTTCCACGATCGGCGCAGATTCACTTCTCCCTCCCGGATGAACGACCTAGAAGATCTGCCGGCGCAAGTCGCCGCCTGGCTGCAGCCGCTGCCGGATGCCGACGCGCCTTGCGGACCCGATCTCGAATACGACAACGAATTTCTCGCACTGACGCAGGCTGCCGCCGGCAAGCCGGAATCGCAGTTCGGCCCTGCGCAGCCGCCCGACTGGCGCGCAGCCGCCGAGACGGCCGAAAGCCTGTTCGGCCGCACGCGCGATCTGAGGGTGGCCATCTTCTGGCTGCGCGCCCATGTCAGCCTGCTCGGGTACGCGGCATTGCCGGCCGGGCTCGAGTTGCTGATCGGCCTGATCGAGCACCACTGGGACCGGCTGCATCCGCTGCCCGACCCCGACGACGGTGACCCGTACGCCCGCGTCAATGCGCTGGCCGTGCTGGTCGACGCCGAAGGCCTGGTGGCCAACCTGCGCGGGGCCCGGATCAGCGACGGCCGCGCGCTCACCGGGCTCACGCTGCGGGCCTTCGAGGTGGCGCTGGGGCTGTCGGCGCTGCGCAGCGACGAAGCCGAGATCGGCAAGGATTCGCTGGCCCGGATGCTGGCCGCCGCCGTTGAGAGCCAGCCGGCGCTGCGCGCCACCTGCACCCAGGCCGTGACCCTGGTGCAGCGACTGATCTCGCTGGCCAACGAGAAGCTCGGACAGAGCGTGGCGCCCGATCTGCGCCTGCTTTACAAGTGGACCAGCGGCGTGGCCGACCTGCTGCCGCCCGAGCCGGGCGCCGACGCACCGGCTGCCGGCGACCAGGCCGACGGCGCCGGCATCGGCGCCGGCGCGTCCGCAAGGCGCGGGCTCGCGGGCAGCGTGAGTTCGCGCGACGAGGCCATCCGCGCCATCGACATGGTCTGCGAATACCTCGAGCGGGCCGAGCCCACCAATCCGGCGCCGCTGTTCCTGCGCCGCGCGCGGGGGCTCATCGGCCACAACTTCCTGCAGCTGATGAAGGCGCTGGCGCCCGATGCGCTGGCCGATGTCGCCCGGGCCGTCGGCATCGACCCCGACACGGTCGAGGACCCCGGCGGCCCTTGACGAATCCGGCTGCATCGTCGACAACCTTGCGTCCCACGTTCGCCTGTTCCCCAAACCCGACTGGAGTGAGTCATGAGCAGCAGCCAGAAATTCATCGCGCGCAACCGCGCGCCGCGCGTGCAGATCGAGTACGACGTCGAGGTCTACGGGGCCGAGAAGAAGGTGCAGCTGCCGTTCGTGATGGGCGTGATGGCCGATCTGTCGGGCAAGCCCGCCGACCCTCTGGCGCCGGTGGCCGAGCGCAAGTTCCTCGAGGTGGACGTCGACAACTTCGACGCCCGCATGAAGGCGATGAAGCCCCGCGTGGCCTTCCCGGTGCCGAACGCGCTCACGGGTGAAGGCAACCTCAGCGTCGACATCACGTTCGAGAACATGGACGACTTCTCGCCCGCGGCGGTCGCGCGCAAGGTCGACTCGCTGAACAAGCTGCTCGAGGCCCGCCAGCAGCTGCAGAACCTGGTGACCTACATGGATGGCAAGGGCGGCGCCGAAGAGCTCATCGGCAAGCTGATGGCCGACCCGGCCCTGCTGGGCTCGCTGGCCTCGGCGGCCAAGCCCAAGGAAGCCTGAGCCCGAACGCCCTCCGAATCACAACGAACAAGGAATGCCCATGGCCGAGACCCAAGCCGCCACCGCCCTGGCGGGTGTCACGATGGAAGGCAGCGATCTGGCATCGCTGTTGCAAAAAGAGTTCAAGCCCAAATCCGACGACGCCAAGAACGCGGTCGAGCAGGCGGTGCAGACGCTGGCCCAGCAGGCCCTGGCGCAGACCCAGCTGATCGGCAGCGATGTCGTCGCCTCGATCGAGGCCATGATCGCCGCCATCGACAAGAAGCTGTCCGATCAGGTCAACCTGATCATGCACCACGAAGACTTCCAGAAGCTCGAAGGGGCCTGGCGCGGCCTGCACTACATGGTCAACAACACCGAGACCGACGAGCAGCTGAAGATCCGGGTGATGAACGTCTCCAAGGCCGAGCTCGGCAAGACGCTCAAGCGCTACAAGGGGACGGCCTGGGACCAGAGCCCGATCTTCAAGAAGGTGTACTCGGAGGAGTTCAGCCAGTTCGGCGGCGAGCCCTTCGGCGCCATCGTCGGCGACTACCACTTCGACCAGAGCGCGCCCGACGTCGAGCTGCTGGCCGAAATGGCCAAGATTGCGGCCGCTGCGCACTGCCCCTTCCTCACGGGCGCCTCGCCCACGCTGATGCAGATGGATTCGTGGCAGGAGCTGGCCAATCCGCGGGACCTGACCAAGATCTTCACCACGCCCGAGTACGCGGCCTGGCGCTCTTTGCGCGAATCGGAAGACTCGAAGTACATCGGCCTGGCGATGCCGCGCTTCCTGGCGCGGCTGCCTTATGGGGCCAAGACGAACCCGGTGGAAGCCTTCAACTTCGAGGAAGACACCGGCTCGGCCGACCACGGGAAGTACACCTGGGCGAACGCCGCCTACGCGATGGCGACCAACATCAACCGCTCGTTCAAGGAATACGGCTGGTGCTCGCGCATCCGCGGCATCGAGTCGGGCGGGGCAGTGGCCAACCTGCCCACCCACACCTTCCCCACCGATGACGGCGGCGTGGACATGAAGTGCCCGACCGAGATCGCCATCGAGGACCGGCGCGAGGCCGAACTGGCCAAGAACGGCTTCATGCCCCTGGTGCACCGCAAGAACAGCGACTTCGCGGCCTTCATCGGCGCGCAGTCGCTGCACAAGCCGGCCGAATACGACGACCCCGACGCCACCGCCAACGCCAACCTGGCGGCGCGGCTGCCGTACCTGTTCGCCACCTGCCGCTTTGCCCACTTCCTGAAGTGCATCGTGCGCGACAAGATCGGCTCGTTCAAGGAGCGCGACGAGGTCGAGCGCTGGCTCGGCAACTGGGTCTCGCAATACGTGGACGGCGACCCCATCAACTCGTCCGAGGGCACGAAGGCGCGCAAGCCGCTGGCTGCCGCCGAAGTGGTGGTCGAGGAAGACCCGGCCAACCCCGGCTACTACAGCTCGAAGTTCTTCCTGCGGCCGCACTACCAGCTCGAGGGCCTGACCGTGTCGCTGCGGTTGGTCTCCAAGCTGCCGTCGGCCAAGGGAGCCTGAGGCGCGTCGGCGACAGCGTGACCGAGAGAGAGCTTTGCATCCCCTCCAGTCGGCTGCACGGCTGGGGCGCCTGAAGGAACGGGCGCTTTCTGCAGTATCCAGGGCCTGATCGGGCCCGCACATCAGGAGTCAGCTATGGCCGTGGACATGTTCATCAACATGGGCGACAAGATCAAGGGCGAGACCCAGGACGCCGCCCAGAAGAAGACCAACGACATCGACGTTCTCGCCTGGAGCTGGGGCATGTCGCAGTCGGGCACCACCCACATGGGCAAGGGCGGCGGCGCCGGCGTGGTGAACGTTCAAGACCTGTCGATCACCAAGTACGTCGACACCGCCAGCTCGGCCATCATGGTGGCGCTGGCCAAGGGCTCGCACACGCCGAAGATGAAGCTGCTGGTGCGCAAGGCCGGTGAAGGCCAGCAGCAGTACATCACGATCGAGATGGACGAGGTGATGATCACCTCGGTCAGCACGGGCGGCTCGGGTG
This sequence comes from Burkholderiales bacterium, assembly GCA_028872015.1. Lineage (GTDB taxonomy): Bacteria > Pseudomonadota > Gammaproteobacteria > Burkholderiales > Burkholderiaceae_C > Rubrivivax. The sequence continues at coordinate 31,525 of JAGWLO010000033.1, forward strand.
GCGAGGACCGGCTCACCGAGAACGTCACGCTCAACTTCGCGAAGGTGAAGTTCGACTACTACGTGCAGGACGACAAGGGCGCCACCAAGTCGGCCGGCACCTTCCACTGGGACATCGCGGGCAAGGCGCCGATCTGACCGCGGGTCGCCCGGCGCCGCCGCAACGCCGGCGTGGCAGGGGTGGCAGTGCGGACGGCGATGCGGGCGGCCGGGCCGCCGCACCGCCCGTTTCATCCATCGGCGCGCAGGCGCCCGGGGCAAATTCAAGATGGCGGATTCCAGCGCGGCCCTGCAGGCCCTGAAGGACGGCGACGTCCAGCGTGCCCTGAAGCTGCTCACCGAGCAGGTTCGGGCGCATCCGCAAGATGCCAAGTTGCGCGTCTTCATGTTCCAGCTGCTGTGCGTGCTGGGGCAATGGGACCGGGCGCTGAACCAGCTCAAGGTCTCGCTCGAGCTGGATGCAGGCACGCTGCCGATGGTGCAGACCTACCGCGAGGCCATTGCCTGCGAGACGCTGCGCCTGCAGGTTTTCGCCGGCAAGAAGGTGCCGATGCTCTTCGGCGAGCCCGAGACCTGGGTCGCACTGCTGATCGAGGCCCTGCTGCGCGAAGGCCGCGGCGATGCCGAGGCCGCGCGCCAGTTGCGTGAGCAGGGGCTGGAGCAGGCGCCGGCCACCGCCGGCCGGATCGACGGCGAGGCCTTCGCCTGGATCGCCGACGCCGACACCCGCCTGGGCCCCGTGATCGAGGCCGTGATCAACGGCCGCTACTACTGGTTGCCCTGGAGCCGCCTGTCGCAGGTCGACATCGACCCGCCGCAGGACCTGCGCGACGCGGTCTGGATGCCGGCGCACTTCCAGTTCACCAACGGCGGCGAGGTCGTCGGGCTGATCCCCACCCGCTATCCCGACACCGTCCTGGCTGCCGGCGACGCGCTGGCGCTGGCGCGCCGCACCGACTGGCACGAGGCCGCGCCCGGCATCTACACGGGGCTCGGCCAGCGCCTGTACACCACCGACGTCGCCGACCACGCGCTGATGGACATCCGCTCGGTCGTGCTCGCCGCGCCCGAGGCCTGAGCGGCCCGTCGCCCCTCACCCACCCGCCGCCGTCATGGCCACCTTGCGATCGCAGGACCGCCTGCAGCCGGCCTTGCTGGACCGGCTGACCGACGACGACCCGGGCTCGCAGGTCGAGCCGATGGAGGCGCGCGCGATCCACCGCCATCGGCTGCGCGAGATGGTGCTGCGCGACCTGAGCTGGATCTTCAACTGCAGCGCACCCGGCGCAGCCTTCGACTGGGCCGGCCTGCGGCACGCGCGCAACTCGGTGCTCAATTACGGCATGGAGCCGCTGTCGGGCACCTCGGCGTCCAGCGTGGAGCCGCGCCTGCTGCAGCAGCGCGTCAAGCAGGTGATCCTCGACTTCGAGCCTCGCATCCTGCCCCAGTCGCTGTCGGTGGAGGTGATCGTCTCCGACGACCAGCTCGATCACCACAACCAGATCGGCTTTCGCATCGCCGGCCAGCTGTGGGCCCAGCCGGTGCCGCTGGAGCTGCTGCTGCACACCGACATCGACCTCGAGACCGGCCGGGTGTCGATCCAAGAACTCGATCGCTAGGCCGGCATGGATCCGCGCCTGCTTCGCTACTACAACGAAGAGCTGCGCCATCTGCGCGAGATGGGCGCCGAGTTCGCGCAGCAGTTTCCCAAGATCGCCTCGCGCCTGAGCCTCGAGGGGCTGGAGGTCACCGACCCCTACGTCGAGCGGCTGCTCGAGGGCTTTGCGTTCCTCGCCGGCCGCATCCAGCTCAAGATCGATGCCGAGTTCCCGCGCTTCACGCACCGGCTGCTGGGCATGCTGTACCCGCAGTTCCTGGCGCCCACGCCGTCGATGCTGATCGCCCGGGTCGAGCCCGAGCTGGGCGAGGCGGCGCTGGCTGGCGGCATCACGCTGCCGCGCGGCAGCATCATGAACAGCCAGGTCGGCAAGGCCGGCGCGACGGCCTGCGAATTCCGCACCGCGCATGCGCTGACCATGTGGCCGCTGGAGCTGACCGAGGCCGAGTACTTCACGCACGCGGCCGACCTGCCGGTGGCCGCGCTGCCGCAGTGGCGCAAGTACCGGGGCGGCCTGCGCCTGCGCCTGCGCACGACCGCGGGGCTCGATTTCTCGCAGCTCGCGCTCGAAGACCTGCGCCTGCACTGCACCGGCATCGACGACGTGGCCTACCGCCTGCACGAGCGCATCTGCGGCCATGCGCTGGGCGTGCTGCTGCTGCCGGTGCGCCGATCGGCGGGCTGGCACGAAGCGCTGGACGGCGACTGCATCGAGCCCGCCGGCTTCGACGACGACCAGGCGCTGCTGCCGCCGACGCTGCACGGCTTCGAGGGCTACCGTCTGCTGCAGGAGTACTTCGCGCTGCCGCAGCGCTTCCTGTTCTTCGACCTCGTCGGCCTCGGCCCGGTGCTGCGCCGCCGCGGCGGGCAGGAGGTCGACATCGTCATCCTGTTCGACCGCCCCGATGACGCATTGCTGCAGGCCGTCAGCGGCGACAACCTGGCGTTGCATTGCGTGCCGGCGATCAACCTGCTCGAACGCCGCTGCGACCGCATCCACGTCAGCGGCGACAGCAGCGATTTCCACGTCGTGCCCGACCGCACCCGGCCGATGGACTTCGAGGTGCATTCGCTGATCGAGGTGCTGGGCTACGGCGAGGGCGTCAACAGCGAATGGCGCTTCCTGCCGTTCTACAACGCCTTCCACACCGAAGACCGCTCCCACGCCGCCTACTACTCGGCGCAGCGCGAACCGCGCCTGATGTCGCAGCAACAGCAGCGCGACGGGCCGCGCACGGCCTACATCGGCAGCGAGGTCTACCTCTCGCTGGTCGACGCCGCCGAGGCGCCGTTCTCCTCGCGCCTGCGCCAGGTGGCGGTGCGCGCGCTGTGCACCAACCGCGACCTGCCGCTGCTGATGCCGGTGGGCCAGGCCAAGGGCGACCTCACCCTGGCGCAGACCGCGCCGGTCAAGCGCATCGCGGTCATCAAGGGCCCGTCGCGCCCGGCCTCGCCGCTGCGCGAGGCCAACCTGGCCTGGAAGCTGATCAACCAGCTCTCGCTCAACCACCTCTCGCTCACCGACAGCGACGCCGAGCAGGGCGCCGCCGCGCTGCGCGAGATCGTGCGCCTGTACGCACCGGCCGGCGACGCCAGCGCGCAGCGCCAGGTCGACGGCCTGCGCTCGGTGCAGCTGCAGCCGGTGGTGCGGCGGCTGCCGATGGCCGGGCCCATCACCTTCGGCCGCGGCGTGGAGGTGCGGCTCGAGGTCGACGACCTCTCCTTCGAAGGCGCCAGCGCCTTCCTGCTGGGCTGCGTGCTCGAGCGCTTCGTGGCGCGCCATGTCTCGATCAACGGCTTCACGCAGACGCGCGTGCATTCGCATGCGCGCGGCGACATCCTGGTGGGCAGACCGCGATGCGGCGTGCGCCCGATCCTGTGAGCAGTGCGACGCCGGCGCCGGCTCGGGGTCCCGACCCGCTGCTGGCGATCGCCGCCGAGCCGCACCGCTTCGACTTCTTCCATGCCCTGCGGCTGATCGAGGCCTACCATGCCGACAAGCCGCGCCTGGGCACGGCCCGGCGCCCGCAGGACGAGCCGGTGCGCCTGGGCCAGTCCGACGGCCTCGATTTCGCGCCCGCGGCCCTGTCGCGCGCCAGCCTGAGCGACCGCAGCGGACGGCCCCGCGTGGAGGTGCGCTTCTTCGGCCTGTTCGGCCCCAACGGGCCGCTGCCTCTGCACCTGACGGCCTACGCGCGCGAGCGCCGCCTGCACAAGGGCGACGAAACCTTCGGCCGCTTCGCCGATCTGTTCCACCACCGGCTGCTGCTGCTGTTCTACCGCGCCTGGGCGCAGGCCAGCCCCACCGTGAGCCTGGATCGTCCGCACGAGGACCGCTTCGCCGACTACGTGGGCTCGCTGGCCGGCGTGGGCGGGCGCGAATGGCGCGGCCGCGACGCCGCACCCGACCATGCCCGGCTGGCCTTCGCCGGCGTGCTGTCGCGCCAGGTCCGCAATGCCGACGGACTGGCGCACCTGCTGTCCAGCTTCCTGGGCCTGCGCGCCCGCGTCGAGCAGTTCGTCGGCCGCTGGATGCCGCTGCCCGTGGCCGAGCGCACCCGCATCGGCCGGCCCGGTGCGATGCGGCGCGGGTCGACCGCGCAGCTGGGCGCCAGCGCCGTGCTGGGCGGCGCGGTGTTCGACCGCCAGCACCATTTCCGCATCCACCTGGGCCCGCTCGGGCTTGCGGCATTCGAATCGCTGCTGCCCGTGGGGCACGCCCTGCCGGCGCTGAAGGCGCTGGTGCGGCAGCACGCCGGCCTCGAGTTCGGCTGGGACCTGCGCCTCGAGCTCGATCGCACCCAGGTGCCGCCCACGCGGCCCGGCCGCCAGGGCCGGCTCGGCTGGACCACCTGGATCGGCCGGCCGCCCGCCCATCGCGCGGTGGCGCTGACGCTGGTTCCGAATCCCCTGCACCCCTAGAAGGAAAGCACCATGGCCGAGATCAACCGCGTCACCCTGTTCGGCAAGCTCAACCAGCCCACCTACAAGGCCGTCGAGGGCGCCACGGTCTTCTGCAAGCTGCGCGGCAACCCGTATGTCGAGCTCGAGCACTGGCTGGCGCAGATGCTGCAGCAGCCCGACTCCGACTGGCATCGCGTCATCCAGCAGGCGCAACTGGACATGTCGGTGCTGGCCAAGGACCTCACGACCGCGCTCGACCGCCTGCCGCGCGGCGCCACCAGCATCAGCGGCATCGCCGAGAACATCGCCGACGCCATCGAGCGCGGCTGGGTCTACGGCACGCTGTTGTACGGCGACAGCGTGGTGCGCAGCGGCTACATGCTGGTGGGCATGCTCAAGACCAGGCACCTGCGCAACGCGCTGGTGGCCATCAGCCGCCAGTTCGAGAAGCTCAAGGTCGATGACTTGTCCGATCAGCTGCCCAAGATCATCGCCGGCTCGCCCGAGGACGGGCAGGGCGCCAGCGACGGCTCCTCGGGCGGATCATCGGCTGCGGGCGGCGCGGCCCCGGGCGAGGCCAGCGGCGCCATCGCGCCGGCGGCCATGGGCAAGCAGGAGGCGCTGAAGAAGTTCACGGTCGACCTCACCGAGCAGGCGAAGAGCGGCAAGATGGACCCCATCGTCGGCCGCGACGACGAGATCCGCCAGGTGGTCGACATCCTGATGCGGCGGCGCCAGAACAACCCGATCCTCGTGGGCGAGGCCGGCGTGGGCAAGACCGCGGTGGTCGAGGGCTTCGCCCAGCGCATTGCGCGCGGCGACGTGCCGCCGAGCCTGAAGGCGGTGGAGCTGCGCGCGCTCGACGTCGGGCTGCTGCAGGCCGGCGCCAGCATGAAGGGTGAATTCGAGCAGCGCCTGCGCAGCGTCATCGACGAGGTGCAGTCCAGCCCCCGGCCCATCATCCTGTTCATCGACGAGACCCACACGCTGGTGGGTGCCGGCGGCGCCGCCGGCACCGGCGACGCGGCCAACCTGCTGAAGCCGGCGCTGGCGCGCGGCACCCTGCGCACCATCGGCGCGACGACCTTCGCCGAATACAAGAAGCACATCGAGAAGGACCCCGCGCTGACGCGGCGCTTCCAGACCGTGCAGGTCGACGAGCCCGACGAGCCCAAGGCCATCCTGATGATGCGCGGCGTGGCCTCGACGATGGAGAAACATCACCAGGTGCAGATCCTGGACGAGGCGCTGGAGGCTGCCGTCAAGCTGAGCCACCGCTACATCCCGGCGCGCCAGCTGCCCGACAAGAGCGTGAGCCTGCTCGACACCGCCTGCGCGCGGGTCGCGGTGAGCCTGCACGCGACGCCGGCGGAGGTGGACGACTGCCGCAAGCGCATCGAGGCGCTGGAGACCGAACTCGGCATCATCGGCCGCGAGAAGGCGATCGGCATCGACACGGCCAAGCGCGAGGCCGATGCGACCGAGCTGCTGGCCGCCGAGCGCACGCGGCTGGCCGCGCTGGACGCACGCTGGGCCCAGGAGAAGACGCTGGTCGACGAGCTGCTGGCGCTGCGCGCCCAGCTGCGCGCCGGCATCCAGCCCGTCGAAGGCACGGGCAGCTCCCTCGAGGCCGCGGCGGCCGAGACGGCCGCCGCCCAGGGCCTGACCGCGGGCGACCTGGAGGCCGAACGCGCGGCCCGGCTGGCCCGGCTGCGGGCGGTGCAGCGCCAGCTGGCCGAACTGCAGGGCGAGACGCCGCTGATCCTGCCCACCGTGGACTACCAGGCCGTGGCTGCGGTGGTGGGCGACTGGACCGGCATCCCGGTGGGCCGGATGGCCCGCAACGAGATCGAGACCATCCTGAAGGTGGCGGACGCGCTGGCCCAGCGCGTGATCGGCCAGGACCATGCGATGGAGATGATCGCCAAGCGCATCCAGACCAGCCGCGCCGGCCTGGACAACCCGAGCAAGCCGATCGGCGTGTTCATGCTCGCCGGCACCAGCGGCGTGGGCAAGACCGAGACCGCGCTGGCGCTGGCCGAGGCCTTGTACGGCGGCGAGCAGAACCTCATCACGATCAACATGAGCGAGTACCAGGAGGCGCACACCGTCAGCACGCTGAAGGGCGCGCCCCCGGGCTACGTGGGCTATGGCGAAGGCGGCGTGCTGACCGAGGCCGTGCGCCGCAAGCCGTACAGCGTGGTGTTGCTCGATGAGGTGGAAAAGGCCCACCCCGACGTGCACGAGATGTTCTTCCAGGTCTTCGACAAGGGCTTCATGGAAGACGGTGAAGGCCGTTTCATCGACTTCAAGAACACGTTGATCCTGCTGACCACCAATGCCGGCACTGACCTCATCGCCAGCCTGTGCAAGGACCCCGACCTGATGCCCGACCCCGAAGGCATGGCCAAGGCGCTGCGCGAGCCGCTGCTGAAGATCTTTCCGCCTGCCTTGCTGGGTCGGCTGGTGGCGATTCCGTACTACCCGCTGTCGGCCGAGATGCTGGCGCAGATCGTGCGACTGCAGCTGAACCGCATCAAGAAGCGGGTGGAGGCGCGCTACAAGATCCCGTTCGAGTACGGCGACGACGTCGTCCAGCTCGTGGTCAGCCGCTGCACCGAAAGCGAATCGGGCGGACGCATGATCGACGCCATCCTGACCAACACCATGCTGCCCGACATCAGCCGCGAGTT
>JAGWLO010000034.1 GCA_028872015.1 Burkholderiales bacterium
TTGGTGCGGCTGGCAGGATTCGAACCCACGACCCCTTGGTTCGTAGCCAAGTACTCTATCCAACTGAGCTACAGCCGCTGAGCCCTGCAATATAGCATGTCGTTCGGGCATGGACCCGGGGGCCCGTTCAGTCCAGCGCCGCGGCAGCCTGCTCGCAGGCGAGCGCGCGCGCCTCGTCGCCTTCCTCGCGTGCCAATGCGGCCAGCTGGCGCCAGGCCGCGCGGCGCGTGGCGGGCGCCAGGGCCGGTGCGGCGGCGGCCTGCTCCAGCAGGCGGCGCGCCTTGCCCCAGAGCCCGCGCTCGGCGAAGGCCATGCCCACCGCGGCCACCACCGCGCCTTCGTGGCCGTAGGCCTGGGCCGCGGCCTCGAGCCGCGGCAGCCAGTCGCTGCCGATGCCGGCACGGGCCTCGATGAGGGCCAGCGCCACGGGCTCGCGGTCTTCGCGGGCCAGCTCGGACAGCCGGTCCCAGAACGGGCGCAGCCATTCGCGCCCATCCGCCGGGGCGTCGAGCCGGGCCGCGCGCTGCGCGGCGCGGGCGGCCACGAAGGCGTCGCGCTGGTCGGCGGCATCGAACTGGTCCCACAGGCGGCGCAGCTGCTGCAGGTCGTGCGCGCTGTCCAGCGCCTCGACGGCCAGCGATCGCAGCAGGCTGCGCGCCGCCGCGGGCGAGAAGGCGCCGTGGTTGGCCAGCAGGCGTGCCGTGTGCAGCGCCTCCAGCGGCCGGCGCACCAGGCGCAGCGCCTGCAGCTTCAGCCGCAGGGCCTGGGTGCGGCGTGCCGCCCCTGGGGGCAGGGCCTCGAGCAGGTCGAGCGCGCGCGCCGCATCGCGATCGTCCAGCGCCCATTCGGCGGCCAGCAGGCGCGCCGATTCCTCCACGCTGCGCGGCCCGGTGCGCAGGCTCTTGCCCACCTTCAGCGCCTCGCGCAGCGCCTCGTCGCGGCGCTTGGTGTCCTGGAGCCGGTGCAGGCTGCCGGCGGCCAGCAGCCGGGCCAGGGCGCGGAACTCGGCGTCCAGCACCGCGTCGGCGGCGCCGTCGGCAATGGCCACCGCGCGCTCGGCGGCCTTGCGCGCGCGGCCGTAGCGGCCGGCGAACGATTCGGCCAGCGCCTCGCGCAGGGCGGCCTGGGCGGCGCGCTCGCGCCGCAGCGAGCGCCACTCGTTGGCGCGCCGCGGCAGGCTGAGCAGCGAGCCGGTGGCGCGCAGCGCGGCCATCAGCAGCACGCAGCCGGCCAGCAGCAGGATGACGAACAGGTTCAGCGACAGGTCGGTGCGCCAGCCGCCCCAGTAGATGCTCACCAGGCCGTCGTTCGGCCCCAGCGCCGTGGCGGCCACCACCGCCACCAGGGCCAGCAGCATGAGCCAGATGACGCTGCGCATGAGCCCGGCCGCGCGCCTCAGCGCCCGCCCGTGATGGCGGCAATGGCCGCCAGCGTGGCGCTGGGGCGCGGCACCGTCACCAGCCGGGCCTGCGCCGCCACCTGGCGCAGCAGCTCGCCGGCCTGGGCCACGCGACGCGAGCGGCGGTCGAAGTAGCGGCCGAGCGCCGTGTCGGCATCGCGCAGGTCGGCCTGCGCGGCATCGAACTGGCGCGAAAGCAGCTCGAGCCGCGCGTTCAGCAGCCGCAGCTTGAGGTTCTCGCGCAGGAAGTAGGCCTGCTCGGGCGCGATCAGCATCGCGTCGGGGTCGGCGATGCGCGTCACGCGCAGCAGGCCCCGGGCCTCTTGCCACAGATGGGCCGCCACCTCGCGCCAGCCGCTCTCCAGCCGCGCGGCCCAGGCCCGCGAAGCGCCGACGGGCCCGGCGGCCGAGGCCGGCCTGGCGGTGGCCGCCGGCGCGGCGCGCGGGCCGGTGGCTGCACGGTCCAGCGGCGCCGACAGCAGCGGCAGATCGTCGATCTCGCGCACCACCTCGTCGAGCCGGATGGTGAGCGCGGTCACGTCGGTGACGCCCGCGTTGCGCGTGCGCTCGAGGTCTTGCGCGATGGCGCGCCGCACGCGCTCCAGCCGCGGCTGGTTGTAGCGCGCCAGGCGCTCGTCGGCCTGCTTCAGCGTCAGCACCAGCGGGTCGGCGCTGCCGGTGATGGCGGTCTGCTGCACCGCCACGCGGATCGAGGCTTCGATGTCGGCCAGCACGTTCTCGTCGCGCGAGCGTGCCATCGACTGGATCAGCTCTTCGAGCTGCGAGCGCTGCATCGACGATTCGGCCACGCGCGCCTCGAGCAGCGCCAGGCGGGCGTCGGCCGCGCGCACCGTGTTCTCGGCCTCGCGCGCCAGCGTGCGCGCCTCGGTGGCCTGGCTGCTGCTGTCCTGCTGGCGCCGCACCAGCTCGGCTTCGAGGGTGCGCAGGCGCTGGTGCGTGGCCTGCGCCTGCCACAGCGCCGCGGCGGCTGCCAGCAGCGCCGCCACCAGCCCGGCCACGGCCCAAACGGGCACTCGCGCCGGCACGCGCGCGGGCGGCGGCGACGGCGCCGGCGAAAGCGGCGCCTGGGATGCCGCAGCGGCGGGCGCCGGGGCGGGGGCTGCCGCAGGGGCTGGCAGGGGGGCGGGCGTCTCGTTCACGGCCCGCCGGATTCTATCGACGGCCCGCACCTCAGCCGGGCCACCGCGGCGGCCACGGCCGCGGGGTCGGGCGGCGCCAGCAGCACCTGGCCGAAGCCGGCATCGCGCGCGGCCGCGGCGATGCGCGGATGCGAGGCCAGCGCGGTGCTGCGCGACCAGTCGGTGCCGGCACTGCACGCGCGCAGATGGCCCACCGCCTCGCTGCTGCTGAAGTGCCACACATGGCCCCCGGGGTCGGCGATCGCCTGTGCCAGCAGCGCGCGTTCTGGCGCGCCCCAGGTCGGCGGCCGGCGCCGGTAGGCGGCCAGGAATGCCACCACCGCGCCGTGCGCGCGCAGGGTATCGGCCAGCCAGTCGCGGCCGTCCTCGCCCCGCACCACGAGCACGCGGCGGCCAGCCCAGCGCGTGCCACCGGCGCCCGGGCCGGGGCTCGCTGCATCGCCCGCTCCCGGCTCATCCTGCCGGCGCCCGGCCAGTTGCAGCCACAGCGCCTCGCTGTCGAAGCGGCCGGCCGCGGCATCGGGCGCCACCAGCAGGGCCGGCGGCACGCCCAGGGCGCGCAACGCGGCCGAGGTGCCGGGCCCGGTGGCGCCGGCCAGCGTGGACGGCGGCCAGCCGCTGCCGGCGGGCGCGGCGGCGAAGAACTGCTCGGCGGCATTGGCGCTGACGAAGACGACCAGCGCCTGACGCGGCAGCGACTGCCAGGCCGCCTGCAGCGGCGCACGGTCGGCCAGCGGCTCGATGGCGATCAGCGGCAGCGCCAGCGCCTCCTGCCCGTGCGCGTTCAGCGCCTGCACCCAGCCCGCGGCCTGCGCCGCCGGGCGGGTGACGATGAGCGTCTTCAACCGGGCTCGGCCGGCGGCGCGCCCGGCAGGTAGGCGGCCGCGCCGGCGGCGCGCAGCTGCTCGGCCGCCGCCGTGCCCAGCGCGCGCGCCGCGGCCTCGTCGGCCACGGCGGCCGCCAGCCGCGTGCGCAGCACGGGGCGCTGCGGCTGGGCCGCATCGCCCAGCGCCGCGTCCAGCTGCAGCGTGTCGCCCTGCCAGGTGGCGTGCGCGGCCAGCGGCATGCTGCAGCTGCCGCCCAGCGCGCGCGAGACGGCGCGCTCGGCCTGCACGGCCAGGAAGGTGGGCCGGTGGATGGTCTGCGCCAGCAGCGCGCGCAGCGCGTGCGCGTCCTCGCGCACCTCCAGGCCCAGGGCGCCCTGCCCAGCGGCCGGCAGCATGGCCTGCGGTTCGAGGCGCGCCCGGATGCGCGCGCCCAGCCCGAGCCGCATCAGCCCGGCCGCTGCCAGCACGATGGCGTCGAAGCCGCCCTCGTCGAGCTTGCGCAGCCGGGTGTCGAGGTTGCCGCGCAGCGGCTCGATGCGCAGGTCGGGCCGCAGCGCCAGCAGCTGCACCACGCGGCGCAGGCTCGAGGTGCCCACCACCGCGCCCGGCGGCAACTCGGCCAGGCTGGCATAGCGGTTCGAGACCAGGGCGTCGCGCGGGTCTTCGCGCAACCACACCGCCGCCAGCACGAAGCCGGGCGGCAGGTCCATCGGCACGTCCTTCAGCGAGTGCACGGCCAGGTGGGCCTGGCCCTGCTCGAGCGCGGTCTCGAGCTCCTTGACGAACAGGCCCTTGCCGCCGACCTTGGACAGGCTGCGATCCAGGATCTGGTCGCCGCGCGTGGTCATGCCCAGCAGCTCGACGCGCAGTCCGAAGCGGGCCACCAGCGCATCGCGCACATGCTCGGCCTGCCACAGGGCCAGGCGGCTTTCGCGGGTGGCGATGACGGTGGTGTCGCTCATGCGGCCATGATAGCCAGCGCCAGGCACGCGGCTTGCGGGCCGGACGGGGCGCCGGGTCGCCGACAATCGGTAACCTGGTTACATCGTCCGGAGGTCACATGCCGCGCACCATCACCGCCCGCACCCAGCCCGCACCACGCACCAAATCCAGCCGCCGAGCGGCTGACGGCGATGCGGCCGCAAAGAACAAGCCGCTGGTCGAAGATATCCGGTTACTGGGCCGCATCCTGGGTGACGTGATCCGCGAGCAGGAAGGCGCAGCCGCCTTCGACCTCATCGAGCGCGTGCGCCAGCTCTCGGTGGCCTACCGCCTGAAGGCCGACGCCAGCGCCGGCCGCGTGCTCGACCGGCTGCTGAAGAACCTGTCGGCCGACCAGACCGTGACCGTCATCCGCGCCTTCAGCTACTTCAGCCACCTGGCCAACATCGCCGAGGACCGCCACCACGTGCGCCGCCGCGCCGTGCACGAGCGCGAAGGCCACCACCAGGAGGGCTCGCTGGCGGTGGCCTTCGAGCGCCTGCACCGGGCCGACCACCACGCCGCCGACATCGCCGCCACGCTGGCCGGCGCCTACATCTCGCCCGTGCTGACCGCCCACCCGACCGAGGTGCAGCGCAAGAGCATCCTGGATGCCGAGCGCGCCATCGCCGGTCTGCTGGGCGAGCGCGACGAACTGCCCACCGCCGAGCAGCGCGCCGACAACGAGGCGCTGATGCGGGCCCGCGTGACGCAGCTGTGGCAGACGCGGATGATCCGCACCGCCAAGCTGACGGTGGCCGACGAGGTCGAGAACGTGCTCAGCTACTACCCGGCGACCTTCCTGCTGGAGATACCGCGCCTGTACCGCGAGATCGAGCGCGCGCTGCCGGGGCACCCGGTGGCCTCGTTCCTGCGCATGGGGCACTGGATCGGCGGCGACCGCGACGGCAACCCGAACGTCACCGCCGCCACGCTGCGCCATGCGCTGTCGCGCCAGTGCGAAGTGGCGCTGCGCCACTACCTCACCGAGGCCCATGCGCTGGGCGGCGAGCTCTCGCTGTCGGCGATGCTGGCCCCGGTCACGCCCGAGATGCAGGCGCTGGCCGAGCGCTCGCCCGACCAGAACCCGCACCGCGCCGACGAGCCCTACCGGCGGGCGCTGATCGGCATCTACGCCCGGCTGGCGGCGACACTGCAGCAGCTTACCGGCACCGAGGCGTTGCGGCATGCGGTCGCGCCGCAGGACCCGTACGCCAGCGCCGCCGAGTTCCTGGGCGACCTGCAGGTCATCGAGCGCTCGCTGCAGGCCCACCACGCGCAGGCCCTCGTCGGCCCGCGGCTGGCACCGCTGATGCGGGCGGTGCAGGTGTTCGGCTTCCACCTCGCCACGCTGGACCTGCGCCAGAGCTCGGACCAGCACGAGGCGGTGGTGGCCGAGCTGCTGCAGCGGGCCCGCGTCGAGCCCGACTACGCGGCGCTGGACGAGGCCGCGCGCCGGCGCTGTCTGCTGGCCCTGCTCGACGACGCGCGGCCGCTGCGCGTGCACGGTGCGGCCTATTCGGAGCTGGCGCAGGGCGAACTCGCGATCTTCGAGGCCGCGCGCGAGGCGCTGGCGCGCTACGGCCGCGATGCGATCCGCCACTACATCATCTCGCACACCGAGTCGGTCTCGGACCTGCTCGAGGTGCTGCTGTTGCAGAAGGAGTGCGGGCTGCTGACCGGCACGCTGGACGGGGGCGACGCGCGCGCGGCGCTGATCACGGTGCCGCTGTTCGAGACCATCGGCGACCTGCGGCGCAGCGAACCCATCATGCGCGAGTTCTACGCCCTGCCCGGGGTGCGCGCGCTGATCGCGCGCAGCGGCGCCGAGCAGGACGTGATGCTGGGCTACAGCGACAGCAACAAGGACGGCGGCTTCTTCACCAGCAACTGGGAGTTGTACCGCGCCGAGACGGCGCTGGTGGGCCTGTTCAACGAGCTGCGCGCGGACGGCCCGATCACCTTGCGCCTGTTCCACGGCCGCGGCGGCACCGTGGGCCGCGGCGGGGGCCCCAGCTACCAGGCCATCCTGGCGCAGCCACCGGGCACGGTGAACGGGCAGATCCGCCTCACCGAACAAGGCGAGGTCATCGCCAGCAAGTACGCCCACCCCGAGATCGGCCGCCGCAACCTCGAGACGCTGGTGGCGGCCACGCTCGAAGCAACGCTGCTGCACCCGACCAAGACGGCGCCCAAGTCGTTCCTCGAGGCCGCGGCCGAGATCAGCGCAGGCAGCTTCAAGGCCTACCGCCAGCTGGTCTACGAGACGCCGGGCTTCACCGAGTACTTCTTCGCCGCCACGCCCATCCGCGAGATCGCCGAGCTCAACCTGGGCTCGCGTCCGGCCAGCCGCAAGGCCACGCGTGCGATCGAGGACCTGCGCGCCATTCCCTGGAGCTTCAGCTGGGGCCAGTGCCGCATGGCGCTGCCGGGCTGGTGCGGCTTCGGCACCGCGATCGAAGGCTTCCTGGGCCCGGCGGCCGACCGCCCTGCCCGCGTGGAGCTGCTGCAGCGCATGCACAGGCAATGGCCGTTCTTCCGCACCCTGTTGTCGAACCTGGACATGGTGCTGGCCAAGAGCGACCTGCGCATCGCCGCGCGCTACGTCGACCTGGTCGAGGACCGGCCCGCGGCCAAGCGCATCTTCGGCGCGCTGCGCGCCGAGTGGCAACGCACCCAGGACGCCCTGGTCCTGATCACCGGCGAGACCGAGCGGCTGCAGTCCAACCCGGCCCTGGCGCGCTCGATCGCGCACCGCTTCCCGTATCTCGACCCGCTCAACCACCTGCAGGTGGAGCTGCTGCGCCGCTACCGCAACCGGCGCGAAGGCCAGGCCGGCGTCGACCGCCTGCAGCGCGGCATCCACCTGTCGATCAACGGCATCGCGGCGGGGCTGCGCAACACGGGCTGACGGGCGCGCCGGCGCGCTCAGCCGCCCGGCTCGGCCAGCGCCGCCCGCACCTCGGCCACCTTGCGCCGCGAGACGGTCAGCCACTCGTCCAGCGGCGCCACGCGCACGGCCCAGCGGTCGCCGCCGGCCGGCGACGCGGGCTCCAGCGCCCGGATCGCTCGCCGCGCGACCAGCGCATTGCGGTGCACGCGGATGAAGCCCGCGCCGACCCGCCCGGCCAGGGCCGCGAGCGTGTCGTCCAGCAGGTGGCTGCGCTCGGCCGTGCGCAGGGTCACGTACTTCAGCTCGGCCTTCAGGTACAGCACCTCGGCCAGCGGCAGGCGCAGCACGCGGCCGCGGTCGCTCACCACCAGCACCGGCGCGGCCGGCGGCAGGGCGGGCTCGCGCAGGCGCTGCGCCACGCGCTGCAGCGCGGCCAGCAGGCGCTCGCGCCGCACGGGCTTGGTGAGGTAGTCGGTGGCCTCGAGGTCGAAGGCGCGCAGCGCGTGCTCGGCATGGGCGGTGACGAAGATCAGCGCCGGCGGGCACGGCAGGCGGCGCAAGGCCGCGGCCAGGGCCAGGCCGGCATTGGCGCCGGGACCGGGCATGCGGATGTCCAGCAGCACGGCATCGACCGGCGTGGCCTGCAGCAGCGCGATCGCCGCATCGGCATCGCCGGCCTCGACCACCACCTGCGCCTGCAGCTCGGGCAGCGCCTGCAGCAGCGCGCGCAGGCGCAGGCGCGCCAGCGGCTCGTCGTCGATCAGGGCCAGCCTCACGGGGCGATCACTCCGCCGGCACCACCAGGCGGGCATGGAACATCGCGCCCTCGCGCCACACGTCGCACTGCGCCGCCACGTCGTGCAGCAGCCGCAGGCGCTCGCGCACGTTGTGCAGCGCCATGCCGTGGCCGGGGTTGAGCGGCGCCTCGTCGCCAGCGGCCAGCGTGTTGCTGACCACCACCACGGCCTGCCCGCGCAGGCGCTGCACGCGCACGATCACGCGGCCACCCTGGGCCGCGGGCTCGATGCCGTGGCGCACCGCGTTCTCGACCAGCGGCTGCAGCACCAGCGGCGGCACCCGCGCGCCGCCGACGCCGGGCTCCACGCGCCACTGCACCTCCAGACGCGGCCCGAAGCGCACCTGCTCGATCGCCAGGTAGCGCCGTGCGAGCTCGATCTCCTCGTCCAGCGTCACCGCCGCGCCCACCTCGGCCAGCGCAACGCGGAACAGCTGCGCCAGGTCTTCCAGCACGTTCTCGGCCCGCTCGGGATCGACCCGCACCAGCGCCAGCGCGGTGTTGAGGGCGTTGAAGAGAAAGTGCGGCCGGATGCGCGACTGCAACTCGGCCAGCCGGGCGCTGGCATTGGCCGGGTGCCAGATGCGCGCGCGCAGGTCGAGCCAGGCCCACAGCAGCGCGGCGAAGGCGGCGCCGGCCAGCGCCACCGCGGCAGTGCGCCGCAGGTCGGTGGCGCCGGCCAGGCCGGCCCACACCAGGGGCAGCCAGCCCAGCACCGCCGCGGCCGCCCCCAGCAGCAGCACGGCACCGGCCCGGCGCACCGGCTCGGCGCGCTGCAGCGGCCGCTGCAGCGCGCACACCGCCACCAGCCACAACAGCGTGCCGGCGGCCCCGGCGAAAGCCAGCGCCGCCTGGTGCGCGAGCCATTGCGCCGTGCCCCCTCCGCTGCCCAGGGCCACGATCATCAGCAGCAGCTGCACCAGCAGCACCGCGCGCAGCGCCAGCGCCGGGTGGCAGACGTCGAACGCCGCCGCGGCCTGCACCTTCAGGCGCGCGCGCTCTTCGGCCAACGGGTCGAAGCGGCTGGCGGCGAAGCCGGTGCTGGGCAGCGGCGCGGGCCGCGTGGTTTCGGGCCACAGGCTCGCCGGCCGGCTCAGCGTGGACGCAAGGTCGGCCGGCGCAGCGGGGTCCGGCGGCTCGGGACGGCTCATCTCGGCCCGGATAATACGGACACCCCCACACACCGCTGCCGCCGGCGCTACGCCCGTCGCAAGCCCCATGTCGAACGCCCACCTGCCGCCCGCCCCGACGCCCGACCGCCCGGCCGACCCGCTGGCCCGCAAGCACGAGGCCTGGTCGGCGCTGTTCAGCGAGCCCATGAGCGAGCTGGTGCAGCGCTACACCGCCAGCGTGGGCTTCGACCAGCGCCTGTGGCGCGCCGACATCGCCGGCAGCCTGGCGCACGCCGAGATGCTGGCCGCGCAGGGCGTGATCGGCGCGCCGGATCTGGCCGACATCCGGCGCGGGCTGGCGCAGATCGCGCAGGAGATCGAGGCCGGGCGCTTCGAGTGGCAGCTGGCGCTGGAGGACGTGCACCTCAACATCGAGGCCCGGCTGACCGCGCTGGTCGGCGACGCCGGTAAGCGGCTGCACACCGGGCGCAGCCGCAACGATCAGGTGGCGACCGACCTGCGGCTGTGGCTGCGCGACGAGATCGACCGCATCGCGGCGCTGCTGGAGGCGATGCAGCGCGCGCTGGTCGGGCTGGCCGCGGCGCACACCGAGACGGTGATGCCGGGCTACACCCACCTGCAGGTGGCGCAGCCGGTGAGCCTGGCGCACCACCTGCTGGCCTACGTGGAGATGTTCGCGCGCGATGCCGAGCGGCTGGCCGACGTGCGCGGCCGCGTCAACCGGCTGCCGCTGGGTGCCGCGGCGCTGGCCGGCACCAGCTACCCGCTGGACCGCGACCGGGTGGCGCGCACGCTGGGCTTCGAGGGCCTGTGCCAGAACAGCCTGGATGCGGTGAGCGACCGCGACTTCGCCATCGAGTTCGCCGCCTTCGCCGCGATCTGCATGGTGCATGTCTCGCGGCTGGCCGAGGAGATCGTGCTCTGGATGAACCAGAACTTCGGCTTCATCGACCTCGCCGACCGCTACTGCACCGGCAGTTCGATCATGCCGCAGAAGCGCAACCCCGACGTGGCCGAGCTGGCGCGCGGCAAGAGCGGCCGCGTGGTCGGCCACCTGATGGGGCTGATCACGCTGATGAAGGGCCAGCCGCTCACGTACAACAAGGACAACCAGGAAGACAAGGAGCCGCTGTTCGACACCGTCGACACGCTCACCGCCACGCTGCGCATCATGGCCGAGATGGTCAGTGGCATCCAGGTCCGGTCGGACGCGATGGAACGCGCCGCGCTGAAGGGCTACGCCACCGCCACCGACCTGGCCGACTACCTGGTCCGCAAAGGCCTGCCCTTCCGCGACGCGCACGAGACCGTGGCCCAAGCGGTGAGGCTGGCCAGCGGGCGCGGTGTCGACCTGGCGGCGCTGCCCCTGGCCGAGCTGCAGGCGCTGCAGCCGCTGATCGGGGCCGACGCCGCCGCGGTGCTCACGCTGCACGGCTCGCTGGCGGCGCGCGACGTGCTGGGCGGCACGGCGCCCGCGCAGGTGCGGGCGCAGATCGAGCGCCACCGCGCCCGCCTGGGTGCCTGAGGGCCCGCGGCTCAGCCGCGCCCGGGTGCGGGGGCCGGCAGCGCGGGGCCGGCGCCGTCGTCGTTGGCGCCGCGCATCAGCAGCAGCGCCGCGGCGCTGCCGATGGGGAAGAGCAGCACCGACAAGCCGACCCAGAACCCGAGCGGGCGCTGCAGTCGGTGCGCCGCCACGGCCAGGCTGACCCAGTGCAGCAGCATCGCGAGCACCAGCACGGCCGCCGCACCCGTGGTGCGCAGCGTGCTCGCCAAGGTGCGCGCCGCCAGCGGCGGCAGGAAGAGCGCGATCGCGACCACGGCCACCAGCAGCGCCAGCGTGGCGGTGGCAAGGGCGCGCTGGGCAGAGGATTCGGGCATCGCGGACCTCCAGCGGGGCGGACTCGGTCGGGGCGGATACAAGGGCGATGGCGCAGTGTAGGCCGCCGCGCCGCTGCGCGCTGCAGCCCGTGGCCCGCCGACATCGCGCGCGCCACTGTATAAACCATCAGCTCGCGCCTTGAACCCCGCCTGCTGCCCCGCCCCATGCCCGCCCGCCGCTGGATCGCCCATCTCGACATGGACGCCTTCTATGCGTCGGTGGAACTGCTGCGCTACCCCGAGCTGGCCGGCCAGCCGGTGGTCATCGGCGGCGGCCGGCGCCACCAGCCCGTAGCGCTGGCCGACGGCACGCACCGGTTCGCCACCCTGGCCGGCTACGCCGGCCGCGGCGTCGTCACCACCGCCACCTATGCCGCGCGCGACCACGGCGTGCATTCGGGCATGGGCCTGATGAAGGCCGCGCTGCGGGCGCCGCAGGCGGTGCTGCTGCCCACCGATTTCGAGGCCTACCGCCGCTACTCGCGCCTGTTCAAGGCCGCGGTGGCCGAGGTGGCGCCGCTGATCGAGGACCGCGGCATCGACGAGATCTTCATCGACCTCACCCAGGTGCCCGGCGCCCAGGACAGCGTGGGCCACGACCCCACCGGCGGCGTGCGCGCGGTGGCGCAGGAGATCCGCAACAACGTGCGCCGCGCCACCGGCCTGGGCTGCTCGATCGGCGTCACGCCCAACAAGCTGCTGGCCAAGCTGGCCAGCGAGCTGGACAAGCCCGACGGCCTGACCGTGCTCACCGCGGCCGACCTCGCCACGCGCATCTGGCCGCTGCCGGTGCGGCGCCTGAACGGCATCGGCCCGAAGGCCGGCGCCCGGCTGGCCGCCCTGGGCATCGCGACCATCGGTGAGCTGGCCCGGTGCGAGCGCGGCTGGCTGGTCGGGCAGTTCGGCCGCGCCTACGGGCGCTGGCTGCACGAGGCCGCGCACGGCATCGACGACCGGCCCCTGGCCCTGCACGACGAGCCGGTGTCGATGAGCCGCGAGACCACCTTCGAGCGCGACCTGCACGCCGTGCGCGACCGCGCCGAGCTCACGCGCATCTTCACCGCGCTGGCCGAGCAGGTGGCCACCGACCTGCAGCGCAAGGGCTACGCCGGCCGCACCATCGGCATCAAGCTGCGCTTCGACGATTTCAAGACCGTCACGCGCGACCTCACGCTGCCGGCCGCGGTGGCCGACGCGGCGGCCATCCGCGAGGCGGCCGGGCGCTGCCTGAAGCGCGTCGACCTGAGCCGGCGGCTGCGCCTGCTGGGCGTGCGGGCAGGCTCGCTCGTTCGGCTGTAGCCGCAGCCGCCGCGGGCACCGGCCGCTTGCGCGCCGTCAGGTGCTGCCTGCCCCCTGCCGCTACGATCGGCGGCGCAGGAGAGCAGCGCGCCATGACCGTCATCACCCACATCGAAGACCTGCGCCGGCTGGCGCAGCGGCGCGTGCCGCGGATGTTCTACGACTACGCCGATTCGGGCAGCTGGACCGAAGGCACCTACCGCGCCAACGAAGCCGACTTTGCCGCCATCAAGCTGCGCCAGCGCGTGGCGGTGAACATGGAGAACCGCAGCACGGCGGTGAAGATGGTGGGCATCGACGTGAAGATGCCGGTGGCCATCGCCCCGGTGGGCCTGACCGGCATGCAGCACGCCGACGGCGAGATCCACGCCGCCCGCGCGGCCGAGAAGTTCGGCGTCCCGTTCACGCTGTCGACGATGAGCATCTGCTCGATCGAGGACGTGGCGCAAAGCACCAGCGCGCCGTTCTGGTTCCAGCTCTACATGATGCGCGACCGCGAGGCGATGGCCGCCATGATCCAGCGCTGCAAGGCCGCGCGCTGCAGCGCGCTGGTGCTGACGCTGGACCTGCAGGTCATCGGGCAGCGTCACAAGGACCTGAAGAACGGCCTCACCGCGCCGCCGCGGCCGACGCTGCGCAACATCGTCAACCTGCTGACCAAGCCGCGCTGGTGCCTGGGCATGGCCGGCACGCGGCGGCGCAGCTTCGGCAATTTGGTGGGCCATGTGCAGGGGGTCAGCGACATGCGCTCGCTGGCGGCCTGGACCAACGAGCAGTTCGATCCGCGGCTGAGCTGGACCGACGTGGCCTGGGTGAAGGAGCGCTGGGGCGGCAAGCTCATCCTGAAAGGCATCATGGACGCCGAGGACGCGAGGCTGGCCGCCGACTGCGGCGCCGACGCCATCGTCGTCAGCAACCACGGCGGGCGCCAGCTCGACGGCGCGCCCTCCAGCATCCACGCCCTGCCGGCCATCGTGGCCGAGGTGGGCCACCGGCTCGAGGTGTGGATGGACGGCGGCATCCGCAGCGGGCAGGACGTGCTGAAGGCCTGGGCCCTGGGCGCGCGCGGCACCCTGATCGGCCGCGCCATGGTCTACGGCCTGGGCGCGCTGGGCGAGGCCGGCGTCAGGCGTGCGCTGGAGATCATCCACAAGGAGCTCGACGTCACGATGGCCTTCTGCGGCCACACCCGGCTCGAAGCCGTGGACCGCAGCATCCTGCTGCCCGGCACCTATCCCCAAGCATAGGGACGCAGCGGCGGCGCGGCACCCCCACGGCCGCCGGTGCGCCGACCACAATGGACGAGTCATGTCGTCCGACCCGCGTTGTCCGGCTTGCCGCGGTACCAACCCGCCGTCCCGCCTTCGCTGCAGCGCCTGCGGCATCCCGCTGCGCGACCCGCAGCCGCCGTCGCCGCGGCCCGGCCCGCCGCCGGCTGCCAACCCCTCGGGCGCGCTGTGGCTGGACGACTTGCAATGGCCGGTGCTCGAAGGCACTTCACGGCCCGCAACCCCTGCAATGCCCGACGCGCCGGCCGCCGCCGACGGCGGCGCCGAGTCGACCCAGCCCCTGCCATTGACCCTGCGCGACGTCCAGCTGCCGGGCCCCGTCGCCATGCCGGCGCTGGCGCGGCCGGGTCCGCCGCAGCCGGGGCAGCCGCCGCGCTCTCAGCCCGGCGCGGCCGAACTGGCCCCGAAGGCCGCGCGGCGCGCCGAGGTGCGCCGCGCGATGCAGCGCGACATCCCCCAGATCGCCACCGAAGTGTTGGTGATGGACCCCGACCGACGGGCGCGCGAGCCGCTGTGCAGCCTGCTGCGCGCCTTCGGTTTCGAGGTCGCGGTGGCCGACGACCCGGCCCGTGCCTGGGCCCTGTCGCTGGCCCGGCCGTTCGCGGTGGTCTTCGTCGACGTGCCGCTGGACGGCAGCGACGGCGGCGCCGGCATCGAGCTGGTCAAGCACCTGCAAGGCCAGGCCGGGGCGCTGCTGGTGCTGGTCTCGGCCGCGCTGCGCCCGGTGGACCAGGTGCGGGCCGAGCTGGCCGGCTGCGACGCCACGCTGGGCAAACCGGTGTCGCGGGGCAGCGTGGCCCGGGTGCTGGATTCGCACGGCATCGCGTTGCCGGCCGACGCCCGGCGCGGCTGAGAAGCCCCCGCTTGGGCCGGCGCCGCCGCGGCGCCGTCAGCCTTGGCGCACGCCCAGCTTGAAGGCGATCATGGCGCGCAGCTTGTTCGGCAGCACCGGCTTGATCAGCAGGTGGTAGTCGTGCGTCTCGGCCTCGGCCTCGTGGCCACCCAGCGTGCTGCCCGTGACCAGGATCGCCGGCAGCGGGCGCGACTGCCAGTGCCGGCGCAGCGCCGTCAGCGCCTCGATGCCGGTGCGGCCCTGGGGCAGCCGGTAGTCCACCAGCAGCAGATCGGGGGGCGTGGCGACGGGCGACGCCAGCCAGCCTTCCACCGCCTCGAGCGTGTCGAAGGCCACCACGTCGGCGCCCCAGGCCTGCAGCAGCACCACCAGGCCCTCGCGCACCGCGGCCTCGTCTTCCACCACCAGGATCAGCCGGCCCTGCAGCGTCAGGCCCAGCGGCACCCGGGCGCTGTCGCCGGGCCCGGGTTCGGGCGGGGCGCGGGGCGCGCGGCCGGCCGGCAGCTCGAGCTCGAACACGGTGCCCCGGCCCAGCCGCGAGCGCACCGTCACCGGCGCGGCCATCAGGTCGGCCAGGCGCTTGACGATGGCCAGCCCCAGGCCCAGGCCCTTGCGGTGGTGCGCCTGCAGCGGCCGGTTGCCCTGCACCTGGTAGAACTCGTCCCAGATGCGCGGCAGGCTGGCCTCGGCGATGCCGATGCCGCTGTCCCACACCTGCAGCCGCAGCCGGCCCCGGCACGCGCGGCAGGCCACGATCACCCCGCCGTCGTCGGTGTAGCGGATGGCGTTGCTGACCCAGTTGCGCAGCACGCGCTCGAGCAGCACCGGATCGGCCTGCGCCACGTGGGACTCGCCGCGGAAGCGCAGCGCCAGGCCCTTCTCGAAGGCCAGCGGCTCGAAGTGCAGGCGCAGCCGCGCGAACAGCTCGCGCATGCGCACCGGCGCCGGGTTCACGTCGACCCCGCCGGTGTCGATGCGCGTGATGTCGAGCAACTCGCCGAACAGGCCCTCCAGGGCATCCACCGACTCGTTGATGCTGTTCACCAGCGAGGCCACTTCGGGGTCGTGGCTGCGCTGGCGCAGGGTCTCGGCGAACAGGCCCATCGCATGCAGCGGCTGGCGCAGGTCGTGGCTGGCAGCGGCGAAGAACTGGGTCTTGGCCCGGCTCGCGGCCTCGGCCACGCGGCGGGCTTCCTCGGCGGCGCGGCGCGCCTCGTCGGCCTGCGCCGTCTCCGCCCGCAGCCGGGCCGCCAGCTCGTCGGTGCGGGCCTTCAGCGTGATCGCCTGGCCCAGCGCGCCGCTGTAGGTGCGGGCCATCACCACGGTGATGCCGAAGAGCAGCGTCAGGATGGTGGCCAGCTGCAGGTGCCAGGCGTGGCTGCTGTCGCTGGCGATGCGCGAGATGGTGGGCACCAGCACCAGGCTGATGAAGCCCAGGAACACGCGCGGCTGCGTCGCCAGCAACTGCACCGAGCCCAGGCAGTAGGAGTACACGATGAGGATCAGCGAGACCGCGTGGTACGGCGTGCCCAGGCCCCAGAACAGCCAGACCGCCAGCCCCCACATCGCGCCCTGGCCCAGCACCAGCGCCTTCCAGCTGGTGCGCCAGCGGCGCAGCAGGGCCTCGTCGCTGCGCGGATGGCGCCGGAACCTCAGGTAATGCGCCAGCCGCAGCAGCCACAGCAGCGCCCCCGCCAGCAGCCAGCCGCCGACCTGCGGCCGCGGCGCCAGCGGCACGAAGATCAGGCCCATCAGCAGCAGGCCCGCCAGATTGCCGGTGAGCGTGGCCGGCGTCTGCACGTAGAGCGCGCGGATGTGGTCGATCTCGCCGCGCTGCGCGCGCGTGGGCCACGCCGGCGCGGCAGGAGGCGGCGCTACCGGGGCCTGCGGCGCTTCGGAGGCCGGGCCCATCCGGTTCAGCGCTGCGGCGGCCGCCGCGCGTAGAAGCCGCCCTGGCCCTGCGTCATCTGGCTGACTGCCAGCACGGCCTGGGTGCGCGAGCTCACGCCCAGGGCGCGCAGCACGGCGGCCACGTGGTCCTTCACGGTCTCCACCGACAGGTTCAGCTGGCGGGCGATGAGCTTGTTGGGCAGGCCCTGCAGCAGCAGGCCCAGCACCTCGGTCTGGCGCGGGGTGAGGCCCACGTCGTCGATCGAGGGCAGCTTCTGGTGCGCCTCAGGGTGGGCGCCCGGCCCGAACGGCCCGAGCGCGCCGGGGGCCGGCGGCGCGGCACTGGGCAGCGGCGGCTCGCCGGCCGGCCGCATCACGGCGGGCACGGTGTCGCCGCCGAGGCCGCGGCCGAACTCCAGGCCCAGCATCGACGGCGGCACGTACATCGCCCCCGTCATCACCATCCCCAGCGCCTGGTGCAGCTCGGCGTGCGACGAGCGCTTGGGCACGAAGCCCATGGCGCCGCTGTCGATGGCGCGGATGACGTCGCTGGCGCGATCGGACGCCGAGACCACCACCACCGGCACCGCCGGGTAGGCGGCGCGGAACTCGACCAGCACCTCGAAGCCGTCGGCATCGCCCAGCGCCAGGTCGAGCAGCACGAGGTCGAAATCGTCGTCCTCGCGCAGGCAGGCGCGGGCGGCAGCGGCGCTGTCCACGCCGACGACGGTGGTGTCGCTGCCCACGGTCTGGATCACGCCCTGCAGGGCCGACAGCACCAGCGGATGATCATCGACCAGCAGCACCTTCATCGACTTGCTCCCTGCCGCGCCCCGGGGCGCGCGGCCATTGTGGTGTGGCCGTCGCGCCCGGCCCGCGCCGCAGTCTAGGGGTGGCCCGGCCGGCGCTCAGACATAGCGCCGCGACACGGACTCGGCCACGCAGGCGGGCTTGGCGGCGCCCTCGATCTCGATCGTGGCCTCCACCGTGATCTGGGCCCCGCCCTCGAGCGGCTCGTAGGCCAGCAGCCTGAAGCGGCCGCGCAGCCGGCTGCCCACCCGCACCGGGTGCGGGAAGCGCACCCGGTTCAGGCCGTAGTTGATGCCCATGCGCACGTCGTCGACGGCGAACGCGGTCTCGAACAGCTGCGGCAGCAGGCTGAGCGTGAGGAAGCCGTGCGCCACCGTGGCCCCGAACGGGCCCTGCGCCGCGCGCACCGGGTCGACGTGGATCCACTGGTGATCGCCGGTGGCCTCGGCGAAGCGGTCGATGCGCGACTGCTCGACGACCAGCCACTGGCTGGTGCCGATCTCTAGGCCGACCAGGGCCTGCAGCCCGGCCAGATGGGGGTAATGCTTCATCGTTGCTCGCTGGTTTTCGATCGTTCCGTGAATCATCCGGTCGCCCGGCCACCGCCCGCCGGGCCTCTCACCGCACCCAGGCCACCAGCGGCTGCCATTGCTCGAGGTCGCGCTCGACGCGGCTGGGCGCCACGTCCCACAGCGTCAGCCCGCGCGCGGCAAGCTGCACGTAGTTCTGCGTGTCGCGCAGCCAGCCCACCACCGGCACCGGCAGGGTCGACAGGTACTGGTGCAGCTGCTCGTTGGCCCGCGTGTGCTCGCGCACCCGCATGCCCACCAGGCCGAGCTTGATCTCGTGGCCGCGCTTGTGCGCACGCAGCACCTGCACGAAGGCATGCGTGGCCTGGATGTCGAACAGGCTGGGCTGCAGCGGGATCAGCAGGCGGTCGGCCACGCGCAGCACCGCATCGAGGCGCTTGCCGTGCAGGCCGGCCGGGGTGTCGAGGACGACATGCGTGGTGCCCTTGGGCGGGCGCACGATCTCGTCATCGCCCACGTCCCAGCCCAGGACCGGCGGCAGCGGCGCGGCCACCGCGCTGCGCAGGGCCAGCCACTGGCGGCTGGACTGCTGGCGATCGACGTCGCCCAGCATCACCGACAGGCCGCCCGCGGCCAGGCAGCCGGCGATGTTGGTGGCCAGGGTGCTCTTGCCGACCCCGCCCTTGGGGTTGGCGACCACGATCACCGGCATGCGCTGCGTCCTCCCTGCGGCCCGGCGCCGACTGCGCCCGGGTTTGTCGGGTATGGTAGCCGCGCCGCGCAACCCGCCGTTGCGGGCAAACCCACGCGCCCCGCGCTCCGCCGATGGCCGAAATCCTCGTCATAGCCGCCCATCCGCAGCTGACCCATTCGCGCGTCACGCGCGCGCTGTTGCGGGCCTGCACCGACGCCGCCGCGGTGCAGCCCGGGCGCATCGCGGTGCGCGATCTGTATGCGCTGTACCCCGATTACTTCATCGACGGCGCCGCCGAGCAGGCCGCGCTGGCGGCCGCCCGGCTGGTGGTCTGGCTGCACCCGGTGCACTGGTACTCGATGCCGCCGCTGATGAAGCTGTGGCTGGACGAGGCCTACGCCTTCGGCTGGGCCTACGGCCCGGGCGGCGAGGCGCTGAAGGGCAAGGACCTGTGGCTGGCGTGCTCCACCGGCGGGCCCGAGGCGAGCTACCGGCCCGACGGCTACAACCGCTACTTCTTCGACGCCTTCCTCTACCCGCACGAGCAGACCGCGGCACTGGTGGGCATGCGCTGGCTGCCGCCGCTGGTGCTGCACGGCGCGCACCGCATCGACGACGCCGCGCTGCAGGCCCATGCCGCCGTCTTCGCCCAGCGCCTGGCGAGCTGGCCCGACTGGCCCGAGATCGCCGAGATGGCGCCGGCGCCCGAGTGCGCCGTGCCGGCCGACGCGCGGCCGGCCGAGACCGAAGCGCCATGAGCCACGGCGCCGCCTGGCTGCACGCCAGCCTCGTCTACCTGGGCGCGGCGGTGCTGGCCGTGCCGCTGGCGCGGCTGCTCGGGCTGGGTTCGATCATCGGCTACCTGGCCGCCGGCATCGCGATCGGGCCCTGGGGCCTGGGCCTGGTCACCGACCCGAAGACCATGCTCGAGTTCTCGGAGTTCGGCGTCGTGCTGATGCTGTTCACGGTGGGGCTCGAGCTCGAGCCGCGCCGGCTGTGGTCGCTGCGGCGGCCGATCTTCGGCTGGGGCAGCCTGCAGCTGCTGGGCTCGGCGCTGCTGATCGCGGGCATCGCCGTGGTGGCCGGTGCACCCGGGCCGCTGGCGCTGGTGGCCGGGCTCGGGCTGGGCATGAGCTCCACCGCCATCGGCCTGGCCGTGCTCGGCGAGCGCAACCTGATGGCCACCACCGCCGGCCAGAGCGTGCTCAGCGTGGCGTTGCTGCAGGACATCGCGGCGATCCCGATCCTGGCCCTGGTGCCGCTGCTGGGTGCTGCCGGCGCGGCCGGGGCCGGCGGCGGCTGGCTCGGCGCGGCCAAGGCCTTCGCGGTGATCGGCGCCATCGTCTTCGGCGGCCGGCTGCTGCTGCGCCCGGCCTTGCGCTGGATCGCGCGCAGCGACACGCCCGAGATCTTCACCGCCGCCTCGCTGCTGCTGGTGGTGGCCACCGCTGCGCTGATGCAGAGCGTGGGGCTGTCGATGGCGCTGGGCGCGTTCCTGGCCGGCGTGCTGCTGGCCGAGAGCGAATACCGGCGCGAGCTGGAGACCGACCTCGAGCCGTTCAAGGGCCTGCTGCTCGGGCTGTTCTTCATCGCGGTGGGCATGAGCATCGACTTCGCCGTGGTGGCCGCGCACCCGGCGCTGGTGGCCGCGGTGGTGCTGGGCTTCCTGCTGCTGAAGGCGGCACTGCTGTTCGGCATGGCGCGCGCGATGCCGATCCCGCTGGCGGAGCGGCCGGTCTTCGTGGTGCTGCTGGCGCAAGGCGGCGAGTTCGGCTTCGTCGTCTTCCAGAGCGCGCTGGGGGCGCAGGTGATCGGGGCCGAGGCGGCCTCGCTCCTGGTCGCGGCGGTGGCGCTGTCGATGGTGCTCACGCCGCTGCTGCTGGTGGCGGCCGACCGCTGGCTGCTGGCGCGGGCACGGCGCCAGCCCGCCGGTGCCTCGGGCCCGGAGGAGATCGCCGAGCCGCAGCAGGCGCCCATCATCATCTGCGGCTTCGGCCGCTACGGCCAGATCGTGGGCCGGCTCATCAACGCCAACGGGCTGAGCGCCACCGTGCTCGACCACGACGCCGAGCAGGTCGAAGGCCTGCGCAAGTTCGGCTGGCCGGCGTTCTACGGCGACGCCACGCGGCTGGACCTCCTGCGCACTGCCGGCGGCGAGCGCGCCCGTGTCATCGTGGTGGCCATCGACGACGTCGCGCAGAGCCTGGAGGTGGTCGACCTGGCACGCCAGCACTTCCCGCAGGCCACGATCGTGGCGCGCGCCCGCAACGCCACCCACTGGTACGGGCTGCACGCACGCGGGGTGCGGCACATCGAGCGCGAGACGCTGGACTCGGCGCTGATGAGCGGGCGCGCGGTGCTCGAGCTGATGGGCTGGCAGCCCCACGCGGCGCGCAACCAGGCGCTGCGCTTCCGTCGCCACAGCATCGAGCTGCTCGAGCAGATGGCGCCGCACCAGGGCAACGAGAGCCAGCTCATCGCCATCGCCAAGCAGGGCCGCCAGCAGCTCGAGGCGCTGTGGTCGCGCGAACGGGCCGAGCGCCGGGCCCAGGCCGCCCGCGGCGGCTGGCAGCAGCCCGAGGAAGCGGGCGACGACTGAGGACGCCATGTTCTACTTCGCCCCCTGCCCCACGCGCCGATGACCGCCTTGATGAACGCCCCCGCCGCCCGCAGCGGCACCCCCTCGATCAGCGCCGTCGTGCCGGCCTACAACGAGGCCGCCAACCTGCCCGCGCTGCTGCAGGCGCTGCGCGATGCGCTGCGGGGCCTGAGCCCGCGCTGGGAGATCATCGTCGTCGACGACGGCAGCCGCGACGACACGGCCGCGGCGATGCGGCCCTGGCTGCAGCAGCCCGGCGTGCGCTACCTGGCGCTGTCGCGCAACTTCGGCAAGGAAGCCGCGCTGTCGGCGGGCCTGGAGCACGCGCGCGGCGAGGTCGTGGTGATGATCGACGCCGACGGCCAGCACCCGCTGGCGCTGCTGCCGCAGATGCTGGCCGGCTGGCGCGCCGGCGCCGACGCGGTGTGCGCCGTGCGCGACACGCGGGCCGACGAATCCTGGGCCAAGCGCCTGGGCACGGCGCTCTTCTACCGCATCGTCAATGCCGGCTCGCCGATGCCGATTCCGGCCGATGCGGGCGACTTCCGGCTCATGGACCGGCGTGTCGTCGCCGCCCTGCTCTCGCTGCCCGAGCGCAACCGCTTCCTCAAGGGCCTGTACGCCTGGGTGGGCTTTCGCACCGAGTTCATCCGCTACACCCCGGCGCCGCGCGCCGCGGGCACCAGCAGCTTCTCGATGGCGCGCCTGCTCGGCCTGGCGCTGACGGGCGTGACCGCGTTCTCGACGATGCCGCTGCGGCTGTGGAGCGGCCTGGGGGGCGTGATCGCCCTGGGCGCCATCGGCTACGGCGTGGACATCGTCATCGACCACTTCATCAACGGCAGCCCGGTGCCCGGCTGGCCGACCGTGGTCGTGAGCCTGATGTTCTTCAGCGGCGTGCAGCTGCTGTCCATCGGCATCCTGGGCGAGTACGTGGGCCGCATCTTCACCGAGGTGAAGCGGCGCCCCATCTACCTGCTGCGCGAGAGCGCCGGCCAGGGCCTGATCGACCCGCCGGCGGCGTGAGGCAGCCGGGCCGCGGCAGGGCAGCTCGCCATGGCGTCTTGAGGCCATGACGCGGACGCTGGCGCTGTGCGCCGACGACTACGGCCTGGCCCCGGCCATCGACCACGGCATCCTGGGCCTGCTGGCCGCGGGGCGCCTGAGCGCGCTGTCGTGCCTGGTCAACGGCGCCGCCTGGCCGGCCGCGGCGCGGCCGCTGCGCGCGCTGCCGGCCGCCGCCCGCGCCGGCGTCGGCCTGCACCTGAACCTGACCGAGGGCCGGCCGCTGACGGCAGCGCTGGCGGCGCGCTGGCCGGTGTTGCCGCCGCTGCCGCGGCTGATCGCGCTGGCACACCTGCGACGGCTGCCGCTGGCGGCCATCCGCGCCGAGTGGCAGGCCCAGCTCGCCGCCTTCGAGCAGGCGAGCGGCCAGCCGCCGGCGCACCTGGACGGCCACCAGCATGTGCACCACCTGCCGCAGCTGCGGGGCCTGCTGCTCGAGTTGCTGGCCCTGCGCCCCGGCGCGACGGCACGCCACACCGGCCGCGTGCTCGGGCCGGGCTACGCCGTCAAGCGCCAGCTCATCGCCGGCACCGGCGGGCGCGTGCTGGGCCGGCGGCTGCAGGCGCTGGGGCGGGCGCAGAACACGGCGCTGCTGGGGGTGTACGACTTCCGCGGCGAGGGCTACCGCGGCCTGATGCAGGGCTGGCTGGCCAAGCTGCCCGCGCGCGGGGCGCTGATCTTCTGCCACCCCGGCGAGGGCGGCGCCGGCGACGCCATCGCACCGGCCCGCGCGCGCGAGCTGGCCTACCTGGGCAGCAGCGCCTTCGCCGACGACCTGGCCACGGCCGGCGTGACGATCGGCCAGCCCTGAGCCGGGCTCAGCCGGCAACTCAGCCGGCAAACGTCCAGCCGCGGTTGACGGCGTAGGTGAGCAGCACGCCGGCTCCGGTGGCCAGCGCCTGCGCCAGCAGGTAGTACAGGCCCAGCGCGACGCCGGCGGCCACGATGGCCATGCCCAGCAGCGCCCCCAGCAGCGCCGTGCCCATGAAGCGCCACCAGGCCGGGGCCCAGGCGCCGCGGTGGCCGAAGGTGTAGCGGCGGTTGCCGAAGAACGCCACCTGCGCACCCAGCACCGCGCCCGCGCCCGAGCCCAGCCAGGCCGGCACCTGCGCCGCCTGGACCAGCAGCACCAGCAGGGCCCAGTGGGCGGCCGTGGCCGCCAGGCCGACACCGAGGTAGCGCCCGAAGGCCGCCGCCGCCGGCCGGTCGCGTGGCCGGCTCAAGGCCCGACCGCGCACGTGCGGCCCGGCGCGCTGAGCAGTTCGGCGCCGCGCACCGCGCGCACCAGCGTCAGCCCCGGCAGCGCCGCCGCCAACCGCGCGCGCTGCTGCGGCGCGGCCACGATCCACACCCGCGGCGTGGCGCAATCCAGTTGCCCCAGCCGCGGCCAGTCCCACAGCGTGGCGGCGCCGCGGTCGGGGCTGAAGCGCGCGGCATCGGCCAGCTCCTTGCGCCAGTTGTCGTGCAGGGCGATGTCGGGCGCGCTCCAGCCCGAGACCACGACCACCGGCTGGCGCAGGCGGGCGTAGAACGGCACGTCGTAGTAGTACGCGTCGATGAAGGCCACGCGATCGCCGGGCTGCCGCTGCGCCGCCAGCGTGTGCGCCAGGCTGCGGTGCGAAGCGCCGTCCTTCCACACCAGCAGGCCCACCAGGCCCAGGCACAGCAGCGCCGAGGCCGCGGCGACGCCGCGCCAGGGCGTGCCGCGCGCCTGCAGCACCAGCGCCACCAGGGCGGCCATCGGCGCCAGCGCCGGCATCACGTAGCCCACCAGCTTGGAGGCCGGCAGCGAGAAGAAGCCCACGATGGCCACCACCCACCACAGGTACAGCCCCAGCCGCGCCGGCGCCACCGGCAGCGTGCGCCGCAGCGCGACGAGCCAGCCGCTCCAGGGCAGCATCAGCGCCGGCAGCACGACGGCGAAGAACCAGAACGGCATGTGGTTGTTGAAGTCGGTGCCGGTGAAGCGCCGGAAATGCTGCTCGACGATGAAGTAGTCGAAGAAGCCCGGGTAGCGCCACTGCATCGCGCCGGTCCAGGGCAGCACCACGGCGGCGAAGGCCAGCAGCCCGAGCGGATGCAGCAGCGCCAGCATCTGGCGCCAGCGCCCCTGCGCCAGCAGCCAGGGCCCGATGACGAAGGCCGGCAGCACGATGCCGATCAGCCCCTTGGCCAGCACCCCCAGCCCGCACAGCGCCCAGCCGGCCACGAGCCAGCGGCGGTCGGTGCGCACGGGGTCCTCGACGGCGCGCACGATGGCCAGCACCGCGGCCGTGATGCACGCGGCCACGCCGATGTCGTGGTTGACGTACTGCGCGCCGATGAAGAACAGCGGGCTCGTGGCCAGCACGACCAGGCCGATGCGCGCGGCGGCCATCCCGTGCCAGCGCCGCAGGTGCAGGAACAGCGCCCAGGCCAGGCCGAAGCCCAGCAGCGCCGGCCCGAGCCGGGCCGCGAACGCGTGCACGCCCAGCAGGCGCATGGCGCCGAGGTCGAGCCAGTACAGCAGCGGCGGCTTGTGGAAGAACGGCAGCCCGTCCAGGCGCGGCACGAGCGGGCTGCCCTGCAGCATCTCCCAGGCCACGCCGGCGTAGCGGCCCTCGTCGGGCAGCAGCAGCGGGCGCAGGCCGATCGTGGCCAGCAGCCACAGCGCCAGCAGCAGCGCCTCGCGCCAGGGGGCCGGGCCGGCCGCGCGGGCGGCCCGGGGGTCGGGGGTGACGGGGGTGGAAGCCAAGGTGGAGGGCCGGGGTCGGCCGGCGCGGTCGGAGGCGACAATTCTCGGATGTTCCAGCCCTCGCAAGCCGACGTCCGCCGTTTCTTCTGCGCCGCCTATGCCAAGCAGCGCGACGGCCGGCCGCTGGACCCGATGGAGGCCATCGCCGCGCGCTGGATCGCCGAGCACCCCGAGTACCACGCCGAGCTGGCCGACGAGGCTGCGGCGCTGGCGGCGATGTACGCCGTGGAGGACGGCCGCAGCAACCCCTTCCTGCACCTGTCGATGCACCTGTCGATCGAGGAGCAGCAGGCGATCGACCAACCCACCGGCATCCGCCAGGCGGTGCAGCTGCTGGCGGCGCGGCGCGGTGCGCTGCATGCCGCCCACCACGAGGTGATGGAGTGCCTGGGCGAGATGATCTGGGCCTCGCAGCGCAGCGGCCTGCCGCCCGACGGCCCGGCCTACATCGAGGCCGTGCGGCGGCGCGCCACGCGCTGAGCCGCGGCGCGCCGCCGCCGGCGCTCAGGCCTTCATCGCACGCAGCACCTCGGGGTCGGCCCAGAGCTCGTCCAGCCGCGGCAGGCGGCCGGCCTTGCCGTCGCGGCTTTCGCGGCCGACGATGTGGTCCGAGGAGCGCGACAGGTCGAGCAGCTCCGGCACGATCGGCAACTGCGAGCGGGTGGAGAAGAACACCTTCACCCGCGGCGCGACCAGGTTGTCGGGGTTCTGCTCCGCCACGATGGCCAGCCGGCCCGAGGCCAGGCGAACCATCGAGCCGATCGGGTAGATGCCCAGGGTGCGCACGAAGACAGCGAAGATCTCGGGGTCGAAGTGGCCCTTCCAGCCCGCCATGCGGCTGATCGACGCGGCGGGGTCCCAGCCCGCCTTGTAGGGCCGGTTCGAGGTGATGGCGTCGTACACGTCGCAGATCGCGGCCATGCGCGAGACCTGCGAGATCTGCTCGCCCGCCAGGCGGTGCGGGTAGCCGGTGCCGTCGATGCGCTCGTGGTGGTGCAGCACCACATCCAGCATCGACTCGGGCGCCACCCGGCCTTCGAGCAGCAATTCGTGGCCGCGCCCGGGGTGGGTGCGCATGACCGCGAACTCGGCCTCGGTGAGGCGGCCGGGCTTGTTCAGCACCTCCAGCGGCATCAGCGCCTTGCCGATGTCGTGCATCAGCCCGGCGGCCCCGGCGGCGCGGCAGCCTGCCTCGTCCAGCCCCAGGCCGCGGCCCAGCGCCACCATCATGGCGCACACGGCCACCGAGTGCATGTAGCTGTAGTCGTCCTGCGACTTCAGCCGCGCCAGGCTCAACAGGGCACCGGCATTGCGCTGGACCGAGGACGCCACCTCGTCGACCAGGTCCTGGCAACCGTCGGCGCTGAGCGTGCGGCCCAGGCGCACCTCGTTGAACATGGACTGCACGGCACTGCGGCCGCGGCCGATGATGGCCGCCGCCTCACGCATCTCGGCGTCGAGCGGCACCGGGCCCTGGTGCGCGGCACCGGCACGCGCCGGGGCGGCCGGCAACGCCGGGGCGGGCCCCGGCGGGGGCGCTGGCGCGGGCACGGGCTCGGCCGCGACATCCAGGCCCAGATCGAGGTCGATCCAGCACTCGGCCACGCCGCTGCCTTGCAGCCGCGCCAGCTCGTCGGCCGTGGCGAGCGCGAAGCGCGACTTCCACAGCGAGTGGCTCATCCACGAGCCGACCAGCTTGTGGACATGCATGCCCAGCCTCGCCTGGGCCACGGGGATCTTCTTCAGGTTCGGCACGGGGGGCATGGATGCATGGCACGGACGCCGTGTCTGGATATCGGCCCGGGCGCGCGGCGCTGTAGGCGCCGGGCCGGCTCAGGATTGCGCGAGCTCGACCCGGTTGCGGCCCTCGCACTTGGCCTTGTACATGGCCTGGTCGGCGCGCTTGATGAGCGAGTCCAGCCCCGTCAGCGCCGGGCCCATGGCGCTGACGCCGGCGCTGACGGTGTAGCGGATGCTGCGGCCATCGAAGACCACGGCCGCCTCGGACACGGCCTGGCGGATGCGGGCCGCCACCGCCAGCGCACCGTCGACGTCGGTCGAGGGCAGCAGGGCCACGAACTCCTCGCCGCCCATGCGCGCGATCAGGTCGACCTCGCGGCACACGCTGCGCAGCGTGCCGGCAAAGTGGCGCAGCACCTCGTCGCCGCCCGGGTGGCCGTAGCGGTCGTTGATGGCCTTGAAGTGGTCGCAGTCGAACATCACCAGCGTCAGCGGCCGCGGCTGGCGCTCGCAGCGCAGCAGCTCGAGCTCGGCCGCCTCGAAGAACGCCCGCCGGTTGGGCAGCCCGGTGAGGTGGTCGGTCGAGGCCGAGCGGCGGATGTGGTCGAGCGTGGCGCGCCGGTCGGTGGTGTCGCGCACGATGAGGGCGTAGCTGCGGGGCCCGGCGGCCGCGGTGCCTTCTTCCAGCGGCGCCACCATCGTGCTGCCCCAGAAGCGGCTGCCGTCGGCGCGCACGCGCCAGCCGTCGTCCAGGCTCCAGCCGTCGGCATCCGCCTCGCGCACGCGGTCACCCACGTGCTCGGCCGTGATGCCGCCGGGCGGGTAGAACACCGAGAACGGCTGCCCCACCACCGACGCGGCCGTGTGCCCGGTGAGCCGGCCGACGCTTTCGTTCCAGCGCTCGATGCGGCCCTGCTCGTCCACCGTGGTCAGGGCGTAGTCGGTGACGCCGGTGACGATGGCGTTGAACCAGGCCTCGCTCTGGCGCAGCAGCCGCTCTTGCTTGACCACCTGGGTGATGTCGGTCAGCACGGCCATCAGCCGCGTGGCGTCGAACTTGATCAGCGTGATGCCCAGGTGGCGCGGGTCCTCCTGGCCGCGGACGCCGGCTGTCAGCTGGGCGCGGTGGTTCTCGCAGATGGCCCCCCGATCGCCCGTGTAGGCCTCGGCCATGCTGCGCAACTCGGGGGCCACGCCTTCCAGCGCCGTGAACAGGTTGGACAGCTCGCCGCCGGGCGCCACCGGCAGCAGCAGCTGGGCCGACAGCGGGTTCAGCATGTCGACCGTGCCGGCCAGATCGGTGCGCACCAGCCCCACCGGCGCCAGGTACAGGAACTGCAGCAGCGCTTCGTGCTCGTCGATGTCGGTGTCGGTCATCATGGTTGCCGCCGCTGCCCCCGCGGCCGCTCAGGCGCGGCGGTCGACGAGCACATGGCGCATGGGCGCTCCGGCCGGGGCCAGCAGCCGCAGGCGCACCTTGACCGGCTTCATGCGCAGGGTCAGCACGTAGTCGACCGTGGCGTCGAGGTCGTGGCCGCCGGCGGCCGCGTCCTCGAAGCGCTGCGCCACCATGAAGTTGTTCATGCACGGCGCGACGCTGGTGAACAGGTGGCGGCCCAGCACGCGCTCCGGCGCCAGCCCTGCGGCGCGCGACTCGAACGTGTTGTAGCGGCGCACGGTGCCCTCGGCGTCGAAGCCGATCACGCCGAAGTCCAGCCCGTCCAGATCGGCGTCCGGCAAGGTGGCCAACACCTCGGCCAGCTGCGGTTGGGAGAAGTCGGCTTTCAACGGGGCCCTCGGCGGCAAGCGCATGCGCGCGACGCCCCAGGTATCGGCCGCGCCGGCGCCAACTTGACGGCCGGCCGCCTCAGCGTGCCCAGCGCAGCAGCCGCAGGCCGTTGAAGACCACCAGCAGGCTGGCGCCCATGTCGGCGAACACCGCCATCCACAGGGTGGCTGCGCCGGCCAGTGCCAGCGCCAGGAAGACGACCTTGATGCCCAGCGCCAGCGCGATGTTCTGCCACAGCACGGCCCGCGTGGCGCGCGAGAGCACGACGAAATCGGCCAGCTTGCGCGGATCGTCGTTCATCAGCGCCACGTCGGCCGTCTCGATGGCGGTGTCGGTGCCGGCCGCGCCCATCGCGAAGCCGATGTCGGCGCGGGCCAGCGCCGGGGCGTCGTTGATGCCGTCGCCGACCATGCCCACCACCACCGTGCCCCCGGCCGACAGCGCCTGCACCGCCGCCAGCTTCTGCTCGGGCAGCAGGCCGCTGCGCACGTCGGTGATGCCCACCTGGTGCGCGATGGCCTGGGCGGCGTGCGGGTTGTCGCCGGTCAGCATCACCGGGCGGATGCCCAGGCGCAGCAGCCGCGCGATGGCCTCGGCGCTCTCGGGACGTACGGCGTCGGCGACGGCCCAGAGGGCCAGCGCGGTACTGCCCCGCAGCAGCAGCACCGCCGTCTGGCCCTGCTGCTCGAGCGCTTCGAGCCGGGCCTCGAGCCCGGTCTGGCGCAACCCCGGGCAGGCACCCGATTCCTCGGCCAGCCGGCGGTTGCCCAGGCGGTAGCGCTGGCCGCCGATCACGCCTTCGACACCGCGGCCCTGCAGCGCCGCGAAGTCGGTCACGGTCAGCGCCGCACCCGCCGCAGCGCCGGCGGCGACAGCATCGCCGGCCGCGCGCTGTGCCACCGCGCGCGACACGGGGTGGTCGCTGCGGCTGGCCAGCGCACCCGCCAGGCGCAGCGCCTCGGCCTCGCTGCCCTGCAGCGCGATCAGCGTGGTGACGACCGGCCGGCCCTGCGTCAGCGTGCCGGTCTTGTCCAGCGCCAGCACCTGCAGGCGGTGCCCCTGTTCGAGGAAGAGGCCGCCCTTGATGAGGATGCCGCGCCGCGCCGCCGCGGTGAGACCGGAGACGATGGAGATCGGCGTGGACAGCACCAGCGCACAGGGGCAGGCGATCACCAGCAGCACGAGGGCGCGGTACACCCACGTGAACCACGCGCCGCCCATCAGCAGCGGTGGTGCCAGCGCGACGAGCACCGCCCCGGCGAAGACCGCGGGCGTGTAGTAGCGCGCGAAGGCATCGACGAAGCGCTGCGTGGGCGCGCGCGTGCCCTGCGCCTCCTGCACGGCGCGGATGATGCGGGCCAGCGTCGAATCGCCGGCACCCGCGGTGACGCGGTACTGCAGCTCGCCGTCGCGGTTGATGGTGCCGGCGAAGAGCGGGTCGCCCACCGCCTTGTCCACGGGCACGCTCTCGCCGGTGATCGCGGCCTGGTCGACGGCCGAGGCGCCGGCGGTGACGCGGCCGTCCAGCGCGATGCGCTCGCCCGGGCGAACGCGCACCAGCGCCCCCGGCGCCAGGCCGGCCGCGGGCACCTCGCGCCAGGCGGTGCCGTCCTGCACGGTGGCGGTCTCGGGCGCCATCGCCATCAGCCCCTCGACGGCACGGCGCGCGCGGTCGAGCGACTTGTCCTCGATCATCTCGGCCACGGCGAACAGCACCATCACCATCGCCGCCTCGGGCCACTGGCCGAGCACGGCGGCACCGGTGACCGCCACCGTCATCAGCGCGTTGATGTTGAGGTTGCCGCGGCGCAGGGCCAGCAAGCCCTTGCGGTAGGTGTCCAGCCCGGCCAGCCCGATGGCGGCGGCGGCCAACGCGACCACCGCCAGGGCGCGGTCGCCGAACGCCAGCGCGGCGCCCTCGGCGGCCACCGCGAGCAGGCCGCCGGCGATGAGCTTCCAATGCCCGGCGGGCGCAGCGGGTGCGGCAACTGATGCGGCAACTGATGGGGTCATCGGTGCGGCCATCGGAGTCCCACCCGGGCCAGGCTCGACGCACGCGTTCGCGACGGGCGCGCCCGCCTCTGCCCGTATGCCGATGGCGGCCAGGCCCCGGCCGCGCATCGCGGCCTTCGGCGCATCGGCCAGGCGCACCGCGAAGCCGGTGCGGGCAGCGGCGTCCACCAGCTCGGCGGCCGGCACCGATCGGTGCTGCACGCGCACCGTCCGGCGGATGAAATCCGGCGTCACCTCGCCCACGCCGGCGATGCGCCGCAGCGCGTTGTCCACCGTCCCGAATTCAGCCGCGCAACACATGTCGGGAATGTCCAGCAGCGTGACCGCGTCCGGGACCGGCGCGCAACGGGCAGCGGGATCGGGAGGCAATCCTTCTTGTTCCATGCCGGCAGTGGACACCCTGCAGCGGGTGGAAGGTCAAGCGCCACCGCCGGGGGCCACCGCCGGGGGCCACCGCCGGGGGCCAGCGCGGCCGGGCCCCGCGGCACCGAAGCCGAGCGATCGGTAGGACAGGCTTACCGGCGGGCCACCAGGCCGATCAGCGCCGACGGGCCGCTGTGGCCCTGCCCTTCGCGGACCTCGGCTTCGTACTCGCGCAGCTCGACGATCGACAACGCTGCGAAGGCCGATGCCAGCAGGTCCCGGGTGTACAGGTGCGAGAGGATCGGCGGCCCGCCGGTTCGATACTCGAGCTGCTTCGGCGTATAGCCCTGCAGCACCAGCACGCCGCCGGGCTTGAGGCTGCGGACGATGCGCTCGAACAGGCGCGCGCGCATCGCCGGGTCGGCGAACTGCACGAAGATGGCGGCCACGCCGTCGTAGGCCGCCTGCGGCCAGCTGAAGCCATCGACGTCGGCCACGGAGAAGTTCACCGCCGCACCCTGGCGGTCGGCCCAGGCCCGCGCCTTGGCAACCGCCCGATCGGCCACGTCGAAGGCATCCACCTGGAAGCCTTGCTGCGCCAGCCAGACGCTGTTGCGCCCCTCGCCGTCGGCCACGCTGAGCACGCGTCCGCCGGGCTGGAAGGCGCCAGCCTGTACGCGCAGCCAGGCGTTGGGTTCGGTGCCGAACAGGAAGTCGTCGCCCGCGTAGCGCCGGTTCCAGGTCTCGGCGGCATCGGCGAAGGCAGGTGGGGTGCTCATTCGGCGGGCTCAGCGGATCTTGCGCAGCAGGCGCGCATGCATCGGGCGGGTGAAGTGCGCGCCGTCGGCGGCGAGGTGAGGCAGAAAGCGCGACTTCACGCGCTCGACCATCGCCGCATCGATGCCGTGGTCGGCGAAGGTCGGCCGCATCATGCGCTGCTCGAACTCGTCGAAGTTCGTGAAGCTCACCGGCATCTCGAAGCGCTCGTCGGCCGCGGATGTCCACCGCCCCGATGCCAACGCTCGGTCCAGCGCCGCCTGGGCCGCGGCACGGACTTCAGCCTCGTCGTTGAACAGGCGGATCAGTTCGTTCAGCGGGCCCGCAAAGACGGGCTCGGACACGTACAGCCAGCCGCCCGGGTGCAGCACGCGCGCGATCTCGGCCAGCGCCTGGTCCATCAGCGCCATCGGCACGTGGTGCAGCGACTTCAGCATCAGCGCGCCATCGAACGACGCGTCCGCGAACGGCAGGGCCTGGGCGCCGGCGTGCTCGAAACGCAGTCGCTCGGTGGGACTCGACAGGTTCTTGGCCAGCTGCCGCTCGTCGACCTCGACGCCGACGACCGCCGTCTTGCCGTGGCGGCCGACCAGCTCGCGGGCCAGCTGGGCGGCTCCGCAGCCAGCCTCGACGATGCGCACGTCCGCCAGGGGGACCAGCGTTTCCA
Source organism: Burkholderiales bacterium (assembly GCA_028872015.1). Classification (GTDB taxonomy): domain Bacteria; phylum Pseudomonadota; class Gammaproteobacteria; order Burkholderiales; family Burkholderiaceae_C; genus Rubrivivax. The sequence goes on from JAGWLO010000034.1 coordinate 32,180, forward strand.
GAAAGTCGAGTTCGTTGGTGATGAGTGGGATCGTCATGCTGCTGATGTTGGCACGGCGCCGCGCCTCATCGGCGAACTTCGCGCAGCCGCGGGCCCGAGGCCTGCCCTGGTCGGCGACGAGCTCACCGATGCAATGCTCAAGCTGCGGCAGCAGGGCCCGACCGAAAGCCGAGCTCCTGATGAGGGCCGGGCACCGGCCTGGCGTGCGACCTGTCCGACTTCAGAACTGCACGCCCTTGGTCAAGGCGCCGTCGACCACCAGGTTGGTGCCGGTGATGAAGCTCGCCGCCGGGCTGGCGAGAAAGACGGCGGCGTTGGCCATTTCCTGCGGCGTGCCCATGCGGCCCGTCGGGTTCAGGCCCAGCGCCATCTTGAAGAGCTCGGGGTTGCCGTGCTCGATCTGCTCCCACACCCCGCCCTTGAAGTAGGTGTTGCCGGGCGACACCGTGTTGGCGCGGATCTTCTTGCCGGCCAGGTGGTAGGCCAGGCCCTGGGTGTAATGGATGATGGCCGCCTTGAACGCACCGTAGGGCCCCGAAGCGAAGTCGATCTCGCGGCCCGAGACGCTGCTGATGGTGACGATGCTGGCGTGCGCGCTCTGCTCGAGGAAGGGCATGGCGGCATTGACCACCCGCACGGTGCCCATCATGTCCACCTCGAAGGACTTCTGCCAGTTGGCTTCGTCGTTGGGGATGGCCAGCGCGCTGACGTTGGCCACGACGATGTCGATGCCGCCGAAGGCCGCAGCCGCCTCGGCCACGAAGGCGGCCAGAGCGGGGCCGTCGGCCACGTCCACCACCCGGCCCAGCAGCTGCACGCCATAGCGGCCGAAATCCTTCACCGTCTGCGCCACCTCGTCGGCATTGCGCGCGCAGAAGGCCACGTGCGCGCCCTCGGCCGCCAGCGTCTGCGCAATCGCACGGCCGATGCCCTTGGTGCCGCCGGTGACGATGGCCTTCAATCCTCTGAGTCCGAGATCCATGGTGCCTGCTCCTGTCGGGTGTTGCGGGTGGTCGTTGCTCAGGGCTGCGCCAGATACTTCTTCTCGACGCCGGCCGCCACCGTGTACTTGGGGTCCACGAAATTGCCCAGGCGCACCTTGCCACACTGGCTGAGCATCATGTATGCGTCCCACTGGTCGTAGCCGTACTCCCGTGCCATCCAGCGCACCAGCTCGTGGTACGCGATGCGCGTGGCGTCCTCCAGCGGGCGCGCGCTGCCGATGGCCATGATCTGCTGTTCGGTCTCCAGCCGCGGCCAGTCGATGGCCCAGCCCTTGATCAGGTCGACGTGGATGGTCGTGCGGCTGGCGTATTCGACGGCCGTGCCGCAGACCTCGCCGTCGCCCTGGCAGGCGTGGGCGTCGCCGATGAACAGCCGTGCCCCGGGGCTGCGCACCGGCAGGTAGGTGATGCTGCCCGGGCCCATGTCGGGCACGTCCATGTTGCCCCCGTGGTTGTCGGGCGTCAGCGAGTTGATCGAGTCGATCTCGGGCGACAGGCTCAGGGTACCGATGTGCGGCCTGTAGGGCAGCGTGACGCGGCGGCTCCAGTACACGCCGTCCTCGTCGAGGTCGATCTTGCGCGTGATCTCCGGCAGCGGATCGTTCAGCAGCGCGGTGAAGTCGGTGCCCGTGAGCGCACCGAAGCGCGGGATCAGGCAGCAGGTGCCGCGCGGGTTGGCGCCACGCGGCAGCATGCTCTCGATGTAGACCGCGACCACGTCGCCCTTCTCGGCACCGTCGATCATGATCGGCCCGCTCTGCGGGTTGAGGAAGGGCACCCGCAGCTTGGCGCTGGGCAGGTCCTGCTCGGTGACGATCTTGCCGTCGAAGGCGTCGCGCGTATCGACCACCACCCGGTCGCCGGGTGCGATCTGCAGCACCGGCTGCGAGTACGGGCCGATCGTGTAGTGGAAGGTGCCCTGGCGGGCCTCGCTGAGTTCGTGCGTCGTGCCGACGCCGCCGCGGGCCGTGCCGCGGGTGTGCATGATGGATTGCTTGAGCCAGCTCATCTCGGTCTCCGGGTTTCAGGGCCAGTGGATTCTGCGGTGGCGGAGGCTAGAGCGCGATCGGGTCGTGGCCCGGTCGCGCGCCCTGTCGGCGCCGCGGCACCGGCAAGCAGACGGGCTTTGGGCTCGAGGAACTCGCCACGCCCTGCTGCGTGTTCGGGCTGGGCCGGAACCGCTCGATCCACCGCTCAGGTCAGTCGCCGGCCGCCAGCCTGGACAGGTTGGCCACGGCCGCGGGGGCGCGCTCCTTGAGGCGGGCCAGCACGGCCATCTGACCGGCGTCGCTCTTGTCGGCACCCGCCACCAGCTTGCCGAAGCCATCCAGCCGACTGGCGCGGATCCAGTCTCGCAGCGCCTTGTCCTGCCCCCATTGGAGCTGGTTGACCATGTTCGCGAGCATGGTGCGCGGGTAGGCAGCCAGCCTGTGCGTGAACGGCACGGGTGTGCATAGCCGGTTCTTGTGCCCTTCGTCGTCGTAGTGCGCCTCGACGTAGGCCGTGAGCGCCGCACTGAAGCTGATCAGCGGCGCCCGCAGCAGCTGCGGGACGACGAGCTTGCCCTGGAACACGGGCTGCATCGGCCTTTCGCGCACCGCAGAGGCCGTGCAATCGATGAACAGCGTGTCAGGCACGACGGGCACGCGGCCTTGTTGCAGCACCATGCCGTCCTGGTGCAGGACTTGCACACGCCCGAGCCGGATGACCTGGCGAATGCGGCGCAGCACGGCCACCTCGTCCTTCGAGACGGTGGCGAAATGGAACATCTGCGGCAGGCGCTCGCGGTCGATGCGCAGCATGGCGCCGCAGGCTTCGAGCCGCAGGAACAAGTCTTCCAGCGAGGTGGCGCTTGCGAAGGCGTCGATCTGGTCGGCCTGGCCGCCGATCGCATCGAAGAAGAACTCCGGGCCGTTCTGCGTGCTGACGCGATCCACCAGCCAGGAGTCGCGCGGCACGACCCACTGGATCGCGTCGGCGTCGGCGCCCGACTGCACAAGCCACAGGCAGGCGTCCATGGCGGTCTTGCCCGCGCCCAGCACCACGAAGTGCCGCGGCGGGCGCCCGCCCGGCAGCTGATGCAGGTGATGCCACCAACCGGGCAAGGCGTTCGGCGGCACCAGGCGCACGCCAGGATCGACGGCGAATCGCGGCGTGTGCGTCGCGGGCACCTCAGGGCTGTAGAACGTGGCGTCGACCAGTTTGCGGCGCACCGTGACCTGCGTGCGCGCCCCTGAAAGCAGCGACTCGAACAAGCCGTCGCCCAGGTGGTTGCACAAGGGGCGGTAGCGAACGCGGCCGCTGGGCAGCAGGCGCTGGTTCATGACGCGCTCGAAATAGCCGCTCACCTCGGGCCCCGAGGCCAGCTCCTGCAGCCCCTGGTTCAGGCCCACCTGGTCCTTCAGCCCGCTGCCCAGCTCCAGCGAGTTCACCCCGTAGAAGGCCGAGGGCTGATGCAAGGTGACGAACGGATAGGCGTCGTTCCAGTGCCCGCCGGGCTTGCCATGGCGGTCCACGATGGTGATGTGCGCGTCGGTCTCGGCCAGCAAAGTGTCCGCGAAGGCCAGGCCGACAGCGCCGCTGCCGATGATCAGGTAGTCGGTCTCGACATGGGAGGTGGACATGAGTGGCCTCGGCGGTGGCTGCGCGCAGCGTGGTTCGCGCACAGACGACCCGTGCAGCACGGCATGCTATCGGCGCGGCGCACATCGTGCCCGGCTGCTGGTGCCCTGCGCGAACCCGTAGATACCCGAGGCTCGCGGATACCGAGGCGCGGCGGTGAGAACATCCCGCCCCACCACCCGGAGCCTTGCCATGACCACCGATGCCGGCCACCGCCTCGTCATCGCCCGCGCCCAGCTGAGCCGGGCCCACCTGGGCCCCGACCCCGATGCACCGGCCGCGCGTGCGCTGCAAGCCGGGCAGGCGCGATTGGCGATCGACCGCTTCGCGCTCACCGCCAACAACATCACCTATGCGGCGTTCGGCGAGGCGATGAAGTACTGGCAGTTCTTCCCGTCGGGGGAGGCCGCTACGGGCTGCCTGCCGGTGTGGGGCTTCGCCGAGGTCGTGGAGTCCCTGGCCCCGGGCCTGGACGTGGGTCGCCGCGTCTGGGGCTACTTCCCAGCCGGCACGCACCTGGTCGTGCGGCCGTCCAAGGTCTCCGCCACGGGCTTCATCGACGGTGCGGCTCATCGGCAGGAACTGGCGCTGGTCTACAACCAGTACGCGTTCTGCGATGCCGACCCTGATTGGAAGCCGGAGACCGAAGGGCTGCAGGCCGTGCTGCGGCCCCTGTTCACGACCTCGTTCCTGATCGACGATTTCCTGGCCGACAACCACGTCTTCGGCGCGCAGCAGGTGCTGTTGTCCAGTGCTTCCAGCAAGACGGCATTGGGCACGGCCTTCTGCCTGGCACGGCGCCGCGGCATGCCGGGTGCGCCCAGGATCATCGGCCTGACGTCGGCCGCGAACGCCGACACCACGCGCTCGCTGGGCTGCTATGACCAGGTGCTGCTGTACGAGGCGCTGCCGACGCTGTCCGATCATGTGCCCACGGTGTACGTCGACTTCTGCGGCGATGCCGAGTTGCGTCGGCGTATCCACACGCACTTCGGCGAGCGCCTGCGCTTCAGCAGTTCCATCGGTGGCACGCACTGGGAGGCGCTGGGTCCGGCGCGTGATCTGCCCGGCCCGCGGCCCACGCTGTTCTTCGCGCCGGCCCAGATCAAGCTTCGCAGCGCGCCACCGCCCGCAGGCTGGGGCGGCGCTGAACTGCAGCGACGCATCGCGGCAGCCTGGGCTGCGTTCATCCACCAGGTCGAGGCCGGCGGCTGGGTACGGATCGTCGAGCAGCGTGGCGCGCAGGCGGCGCTGGAGGCGTATGGCCAGATGCTGGCCGGCCGCGCCAGCGCGGGCGTAGGGCTGATGCTGGGCATGCGTGGATGAAGCGGCCATGACCCCGGAGCCAGGGTCGCGCCGCCCCGGCGCCGGCGGTCACGCGCAGGGCGGTGACGCCGGAGGCCTTCGCAGCCAAGCAGGCTGCGCGCCCTGCCAGCGTGCGCCTGCGCCGAAGCCGGTCCTGGCTACACCAGCGCCAGCCGGCGCTCGGGCGCGCGTGCCGCGCTGGACGACAGCGCCCACAGCGGCGACATGCGGCCCAGAGTGGGCGACGCCGCGCGCAGTCGGCCGTAGCTCTGGCTGATCACTGCGTAGCACTCGCAGCTGCGCGCCTCGAGCCCGCCGCGGTCGAGGACAGCGATGCGCCCGCGTGCATAACGGATCAGTCCGTCCTTCTGCAGGCTCAGTGCGCCGGCCGTGACGCCTTCGCGTCGCACGCCCAGCATCTCGGCGATGCGCTCCTGGGTCACCTTCAGCTCGTGGCTGGGGCTGCGGTCGGCCTGCAGCAGGAGCCAGCGGCACAACTGTTGCTCGAGCCGGTGGTGCCGATTGCAACCGACGGTCTGCGCCATGTGCGCGGCCAGCGCCTGGGCGTAGCGCAGCAGGGGCCGCATCACTGCGCCGGACCGCGCGGCGTGCGCCGCGATGTCCGCCGCGGGCATACGCCAGCCGAAGCCGGCGCCCTGCACGACGGCTGCACTGTGCGCACGGTCGCCGCCGATGAGGGCGCTGATGCCGACCACCCCTTCGTTGCCGACCACGGCGACCTCGGCGGAGGCGCCGTCGCGCATCGTCGAGACCAGCGAGACGATGGCGGTGACCGGAAAATAGACGTGCTGCAGCACGTCGCCCACCTTGTGCAGGCAGGCGCCCTGGGGCAATTCGACCCAATGGAGCTGCGGGCGGATCAGCTGCCAGTCCGCCGGCGTCAGCGACGCGAGCAGGTGGTTGACGTCTTGCGCCGGGGTTTCGTTGTTCATGGCCCAGTGTGGGCTACGCACCCGCCCGGCAGCGTAGGACACCGCGCCGAACGCGTGCCGGCGCCGCGCGCGTGGCCGGGTCGGATCGAGGCCAACCATCCGATCGAGGCCAACCGGGGCCGGTGGCCGGTGGCTCCGCAGCCGCGGCAGGACGCGCGCCCCACGGCCACCGTGACAGCAGGCCCGTCCCGCCCTGCGCAGGACTCGCTGGCTTGCGTCTGGCCAGGTCCGCTTCGCGCCTCTTGGCAAGGATGCACCAGGCTGCCTAACGCCAAGATGACCGGCCCAGGCAGAACCCGTCTTCGTGGGCGCCGACCGAAACCGACCCAGACGTGTCAGCAGTCGCCGACGCAAAAAACCCGTGAAACTGGTAGGCCGTGTTGGACTTGAACCAACGACCAAAGGATTATGAG
>JAGWLO010000112.1 GCA_028872015.1 Burkholderiales bacterium
GCTGCGCGCCGCGCTCGACGCCAACGATGCCGCGGCGGCGGCCCAGCGCGCGGCGATGGTCAATCAGCAGGCCGAGCTGGCGCGCATCAACGCCTTCTACGACGCCGAGCTCGAACGCCTGCGCCGGCTGTGGAGCGGCGCGGCGCCCGGCTCGCTCGGGCCGATCACGACCGCCGCCGGCGCGCGCGCCGCGAAATGACCAGCGCACCGGCGCCGCGGCCGGCGCCCGGGGCTACTGCAGGCGTAGGCGCAGCAGCGCGCCGGCCTGGGCCGGGTTCGCCTTCCCCTGGCTCGCCTTCATGACCTGGCCGACGAGGGCATTGAAGGCCTTCTCCTTGCCGGCCCTGAACTCCTCGACCGACTTCGCGTTCGCGGCGATGACCGCGTCGACGATGGCCTCGAGCGCACCGGCATCGTTCATCTGGCGCAGGCCCAGCGACTCGATCGTCGCGTCGACCCCGGCGCCGGCGCCGTTCCACAGCGCGTCGAAGACCTGGCGCGCGCCGTTGTTCGAGACCGTGCCGTCGGCGACGCGCGCAATCAGCGCGGCCAGCGTCGCCGGCGCCAGCGGCGCCCCGGCGATGCCGCGGCCCTCGGCGTTGAGGCGCTTGCTGACCTCGCCCATGAGCCAGTTCGCCGCCAGCTTGGGCTGGCCGCAGCCGTCGCGCAGCGCCTCGTAGTAGCGCGCCAGCGCCAGGCTCTGCGTCATCATCGCCGCGTCATGGGCGGGCAGGCCGTCGTCGCGCTGGAAGCGCGCGGCCATCGCCGCCGGCAGCTCGGGCATGGCGGCGCGCACGCGCTCGATCCACTCGGGCGCGATCACCAGCGGCGGCAGGTCGGGGTCGGGGAAGTAGCGATAGTCCTGCGCGTCCTCCTTGCTGCGCATCGAACGCGTCTCGCCGCTGTCGGGGTTGAACAGCACGGTCGCCTGCTCGATCGCCAGGCCGTCCTCGATGCGGTCGATCTGCCACTGGATCTCGAAGTCGATCGCCTGCTGCAGGAAGCGGAAGCTGTTGAGGTTCTTGATCTCGCGCCGCGTGCCGTAGGGCGCGCCCGGCTTGCGCACGCTGACGTTGGCATCGCAGCGGAAGCTGCCCTCCTGCATGTTGCCGTCGCAGATGTCGAGCCACACCACCAGGGCATGCAGGGCCCGGGCGTACTCCACCGCCTCGGCGCTGCTGCGCATGTCGGGCTCGGAGACGATCTCCAGCAGCGGCGTGCCGGCGCGATTGAGGTCGATGCCGGTGGCGTCGGCGTAGCCCTCGTGCAGGCTCTTGCCGGCGTCTTCCTCCAGGTGCGCGCGCGTGAGCCGCACCGTGCGCTTGACGCCCGCGAGCATGAACTCCACGCGCCCGCCCTGCACCACCGGGATCTCGTACTGGCTGATCTGGTAGCCCTTGGGCAGGTCGGGGTAGAAGTAGTTCTTGCGCGCGAAGATCGACTGCGGCGCCACCCTGGCCCCCACCGCCAGCCCGAAGCGGATCGCGCGCTCGACGGCACCGCGGTTGAGCACCGGCAGCGTGCCGGGCAACGCCAGGTCGACGGCGCAGGCCTGGGTGTTGGGCGCGGCGCCGAAGGCGGTGCCGGCGCCGCTGAAGATCTTGCTCGCGGTGGACAGCTGGGTGTGGGTCTCGAAGCCGATGACGACCTCGTAGCCGCGGATCAGGGGGCTGGCAGGCATGGTGCTCAGACGCCCGCGGGCACGCGGGTGTGGAAGTCGCTCGCCTGCTGCAGCGCGTGCGCCGCCTGCAGCAGGGTGGCCTCGTCGAAGTAGTTGCCGATCAGCTGCAGCCCCACCGGCATGCCGTGTTCGCCGAAGCCGGCCGGCACGCTCATGCCGGGCAGGCCGGCCAGGCTGGCGGGCAGGGTGAAGATGTCGGCGAGATAGTTCTTCACCGGGTCGTCGCCCTGCTCGCCGAGCTTCCAGGCCACCGTCGGCGCCACCGGCCCGGCGATCAGGTCGCAGGCCTGGAAGCAGGTCTGGAAATCGTCGGCGATCATGCGGCGCAGCTTCTGCGCCTGCAGGTAGTAGGCGTCGTAGTAGCCGTGCGAGAGCACGTAGGTGCCGATCATGATGCGGCGCTGCACCTCGGGGCCGAAGCCTTCGCTGCGCGTCTTCTTGTACATGTCCATCAGGTCGGTGTAGGCCGCGGCGCGGTGGCCGTAGCGCACGCCGTCGAAGCGGCCCAGGTTGGAGCTGGCCTCGGCCGGCGCGATGATGTAGTAGACCGGGATCGACAGCTCGGTGCGCGGCAGGCTCACGTCGAGCAGCGTGGCGCCGAGCCGCTCGAGCTCGCTCAGGGCGGCGCGCACCGCGCCGGCCACATCGGCGGCCAGCCCGGCGGGGAAGAACTCCTTGGGCAGCCCGATGCGCAGACCCTGCAGCGGCCGCGCCGCGGTGGCCCCTGCGCGCGGGCGCCGCATCAGCGCCTGGTAGTCCTGCGGCGGGCGCTCGGCGCTGGTGGCGTCGCGTTCGTCGAAGCCGCTCATCGCCGACAGCAGCAAGGCGCAGTCTTCGGCACTGCGCGCCAGCGGGCCGGCCTGGTCCAGGCTGCTGGCGAAGGCGATCATGCCCCAGCGGCTGCACACGCCGTAGGTCGGCTTGATGCCGGTCACGCCCGAGAAGCTGGCCGGCTGGCGGATCGAGCCGCCGGTGTCGGTGCCGGTGGCCGCCGGCACCAGCCGCGCCGCGACCGCCGCGGCCGAGCCGCCCGACGAGCCGCCCGGCACCCGCGTGCGGTCCCAGGGGTTGCGCACCGGGCCGAAGGCCGAGTTCTCGTTGCCCGAGCCCATCGCGAACTCGTCGCAGTTCAGCTTGCCCAGCGTGACCATGCCCGCCCCCGGGCCGCGGCCCGGTTCGCCGGCACCGAGCCGGGCCACCACGGTGGCGTCGAAGGGGCTGGCGTAGCCGGCCAGCATCTTCGAGCCGGCGGTGGACGGCAGCCCCGAGCGCGCATGGTCGGTGACGAAGATGTCCTTGTGCGCCACCGGCACGCCGGTCAGCGGGCCGGCTTCGCCGCGCGCGAGGGCGGCATCGGCGGCCGCCGCGGCGGCGAGCGCGCGCTCGGCATCGACGGCGAGAAAGGCGCCGAGCGCGCGCTGCTGCTCGATCGCGCCCAGCAATTCGCGCGTGAGCTCGACGCTGGACAGCCGGCGCGCCGCCAGCGCGCGGCCGATCTCGGCCACGCCCATCGACCGCAGCTCGCCCGGCGCCGTCATCGGGCGAGCTCCGCGCATCCCGCAGCGGCGCACGCGTCCTCGGACGTCCTGGCCCCGCTCATTCGATCACCCGCGGCACGAGGAACAGGCCGTCCTCGACGGCCGGCGCGCTGCGCTGGTTGGCCGCGCGCGCATCCGGCTCGGTCACGCGGTCCTCGCGCAGGCGCAGGCTGGCCGCCTGCACCGCCGACAGCGGCGTGTACAGCGGCTCGACGCCGCGGGTGTCGACGGCGCCCATGCGGGCCACGATGCCGAAGAAGCCGTTGAGCTGCTCCAGCATCTGCGACTGCTGGGTGGCGGAGAGCTCCAGCCGCGCCAGCTGGGCGATGCGGCTCACGTCCTGCAGGGTCAGGGTCATCGTCGGAAGTCGGTCGGCGGATGGTCGGAATCACGGCGCGGCGGCAGGCCGGCGCGCGCTGCGGCAGTGCTGAAAAATGCAGCGCTTCGCCTCGGTCGCAGCGATTGCATACGTTATTATCTCCGGTTACCTGCAAGGCCTGTGGGCGGTCACGTCGGCGGCGTATCGTCGAAGGTGGCCAACCGAGTGACATCCCAGTGACTTCAGCGGCCCGAATCCTCCCCGGGGGCGCCCACCGCGCCGGCCCGGACCCCTTCAGCCTCCCCTGACACCAGCGCACCGCGGCCCTCCGCCCAACGCCCGTCGCAACGGCCCCGCCCGCGAAACCCGCCCTCGCCCGCAACCGCCGCCGACCCCGCCACGCAACGCCGCGCGCACCAGCCCTCCGCCCCTCATGTTCGCTGCTTCCCTGCGCCGCTACTTCTCCACCGACCTGGCCATCGACCTCGGCACCGCCAACACGCTGATCTACGTGCGCGGCAAGGGCATCGTGCTCGACGAACCCTCGGTGGTGGCCATCCGCCACGAAGGCGGCCCCCAGGGCAAGCGCACGATCCAGGCCGTGGGCAAGGAGGCCAAGGCCATGCTGGGCAAGGTGCCCGGCAACATCGAGGCCATCCGGCCGATGAAGGACGGCGTGATCGCCGACTTCACCGTCACCGAGCAGATGCTCAAGCAGTTCATCAAGATGGTCCACCCGCGGTCCGTCCTGCGCCCGAGCCCGCGCATCATCATCTGCGTGCCCTGCGGCAGCACCCAGGTCGAGCGGCGCGCGATCCGCGAGTCGGCGCTGGGCGCCGGCGCCAGCGACGTGTACCTGATCGAGGAGCCGATGGCCGCCGCCATCGGCGCCGGCCTGCCGGTGTCCGAGGCCAGCGGCTCGATGGTGGTCGACATCGGCGGCGGCACCACCGAGGTCGGCGTCATCAGCCTGGGCGGCATGGTCTACAAGGGCAGCATCCGCGTCGGCGGCGACAAGTTCGACGAAGCCATCATCAACTACATCCGCCGCAACTACGGCATGCTGATCGGCGAGCCCACCGCCGAGAGCATCAAGAAGACCATCGGCAGCGCCTTCCCCGGCAGCGAGGTCAAGGAGATGGAAGTGAAGGGCCGCAACCTCAGCGAAGGCGTGCCGCGCAGCTTCACGATCAGCAGCAACGAAATCCTGGAAGCGCTCACCGACCCGCTGAACCAGATGGTCAGCGCGGTGAAGAACGCGCTCGAACAGACCCCGCCCGAACTCGGCGCCGACATCGCCGAGCGCGGCATGATGCTCACCGGCGGCGGCGCGCTGCTGCGCGACCTCGACCGCCTGCTGGCCGAAGAGACCGGCCTGCCGGTGCTCGTGGCCGAAGACCCGCTGACCTGCGTCGTGCGCGGCTGCGGGATGGCGCTCGAGCGCATGGAGCGGCTGGGGTCGATCTTCACCTCCGAGTAAGCCGGCGCAGCCCAGGAGCGCCCCGATGCCGATGGGCACGCTCGACCGCACGCCACCGCCCTTCTTCCGGCAGGGCCCTTCGGCGCTGAGCAAGCTGGTCTTCTTCTCCGCGCTGGCGCTGTTCCTGATGGTGGCCGACGTGCGCTTCAAGCTCGTCGGGCCGGTGCGTCAGGCGCTGGCGGTGGCGCTGCTGCCGCTGCAGCGCGCGCTGGCGGTGCCGCTCGAGATCTGGCAGGGCGGCGGCGCCTACCTGCAGGGCCTGCAGGCGGCCCAGGCCGGGCAGCGGGCGGCGCAGGCGCGGCTGGTGGCGCAGTCCGAACGCGCCCAGCGCACCGAGCAGCTGGCCCAGGAGAACGCGCACCTGCGGGCGCTGCTGGGGCTGCGCCCGGCGCTGAAGATCCGGTCGCAGGCCGCGGAGCTGCTGTACGAGGCCGCCGATCCGTACTCGCGCAAGGTCGTCATCGACCGCGGCGCGGCGCAGGGCGTGGCCGCGGGCTCGCCCGTGATCGACGAGGCCGGCGTGCTGGGCCAGGTCACCCGCGTCTACCCGCACACGGCCGAAGTCACCTTGCTGGCCGACAAGGACGCCGCCATCCCGGTGCTCGATGCCCGCACGCTGCAGCGCGGCGCGGCCTTCGGCGCCGGCGGCAGCCCGGGCGGCATGGAGCTGCGCTTCGTCTCGGCCAACGCCGACATCCGCGTCGGCGACCCGCTCGTCACCAGCGGGCTGGACGGCGTGTACCCGCCGGGCCTGGCGGTGGCGCGCGTGGCCGCGGTCGAGCGCCGCGTCTCCACCGGCTTCGCGCGCGTGCAGCTCGCGCTGCAGGCCAATCCCGACGGTGTGCGCCAGGTGCTGGTGCTCGACCCCGTGGCACTGCAGCTGCCGCCGCGGCCGGCCCCGGCGACAGCCGCCGCGGCAGCCGCAGCGGCCTCGGCGCCGACGGCCCGGGGCCCGCGCGCCGGGAAGGGCCCGAAGTGAGCAACATCATGCCGCGCGGCTCCGACCAGCTGCTGCTGCCGGTCAACCCGCTGTTCATCGCGCTCTCGCTCGGCCTGGGCTTCGCCTTCGAGCTGCTGCCGCTGGGTCGCCAGCCGGCCATGCCCGACCTGCTGGCGCTGGGGCTGGTGTTCTGGAACGTGCACCAGCCGCGGCGCGTGGGCGTGGGGCTGGCCTTCCTGTTCGGGCTGCTGATGGACGTGCACCAGGGCGCGCTGCTGGGCCAGCATGCGCTGGCCTACACGCTGCTGAGCTTCGCCGCCATCACGATCCACCGCCGGCTGCTGTGGTTCGGCCTGGGCGAGCAGGCGCTGCAGGTGCTGCCGGTGTTCCTCGCCGCGCACCTCGTGTCGCTGGCGGTGCGGTTGCTGGCCGGCGGCATGTTCCCGGGCTGGAGCGTGTTCGCCGCCGCGCTGTTCGAGGCTGCGCTGTGGCCGCTGGCCTCGCTGCTGCTGCTGGCGCCGCAGCGCCGGCCGCCCGATCCGGACCAGAACCGTCCGCTGTGACGCTGCCGTGACCGAGCTCAAAGACCTCGACCGCGAGCTCCGCCGGTTCCGCGGCCGGCTGTTCGCCGCCGCGGGCTTCGTGCTGCTGGCCTTCGGGCTGCTGGTGGCGCGGCTGGTGGTGCTGCAGGTGTTCCGGCACGACGAGCTCGCCACCCAGGCCGACAACAACCGCATCGCGGTCGTGCCCATCGTGCCCAACCGGGGCGAGATCGTCGACCGCAACGGCGTCGTGATGGCCACCAACTACTCGGCCTACACGCTGGAGATCGCGGCCCCGCGCCTGCGCGATCCGGCAGCGCTCGACGCCCTGATCGACCAGCTCGCCACCGTGGTGACGATCGAGCCGCGCGACCGGCGCCGCTTCAAGCAGCTGCAGGAAGAGCTCAAGGGCGCGGATTCGCTGCCCATCCGCACCCGGCTCAGCGACGTGGAGGTGGCGCGCTTCCTGGCCCAGCGCTATCGCTTCCCGGGCGTGGACGTCAAGGCGCGGCTGTTCCGCGACTACCCGCTGGGCGCCACCGCCAGCCATGTGCTGGGCTACATCGGCCGCATCAACGAGGCCGAGAAGACGGCGATGGAGGACTGGGGCGAGGCCGACCAGGCCAACTACAAGGGCACCGAGTCGATCGGCAAGCTCGGGGTGGAGCAGAGCTACGAGCGGCTGCTCCACGGCACCACCGGCTTCGAGGAGGTCGAGACCAGCGCCGGCGGGCGTGCGGTGCGTCGCCTGGGCAGCCAGCCGCCGATCCCGGGGGCGACGCTGCAGCTGTCCATCGACGCCCGGCTGCAGGCGCTCGTCGAGCGCCTGTACGGCAAGCGCCGCGGCGCGCTGGTCGCGATGGACCCG
>JAGWLO010000113.1 GCA_028872015.1 Burkholderiales bacterium
CCAGCCCCGCCCGCGCGGCCGCGCCGCCGCCCGGGCGGGACGAGCGCAAGCAGGCCGCGCAGAGCCGCTCGCAGCTGGCCAACCGGACGCGGCCACTGCGGCTGGAACTGCAGCAGATCGACGCCCGGATGGCGAAGCTCGCCCTCGAGCGGGGCGAACTCGAAGGCCGGCTCGCCACCGGCAAGCGCCCGCCGGCCGAGATGGCCGAGGCCGGACGCCGCCTCAACCACATCGCCGCCGAGGTGGCCATGCTGGAAGAGCGCTGGCTCGCGTTGCAGACCGAGCTCGAAGCCCTGACCGCGCCGGGCTGAAGCCCTGGCCGCCGGCGCGGTGCCGTCAGCCCCGCGCCGCGTGGGCCTATTATCTTGTACACAATTTAATTGAGCGCTAGACTGTGGTCGTGACCCGCGCCCCCACTCCCGCCGCCCCGGCCGACTGGCTGGCGCTCGACCGCCAGCTGTGCTTCGCGCTGTACGCGGCCTCGCTGGCGATGACCAAGCTCTACAAGCCGCTGCTGGCCCCGCTGGCGCTGACCTACCCCCAGTACCTGGTGATGCTGGTGCTGTGGGAGGGCGATGGCCTGACCGTGTCTCAACTGGGCGAGCGGCTGGCGCTCGACTCGGGCACGCTGACGCCGTTGCTCAAGCGCCTGGAAGCCACGGGCCTGGTGCAGCGCCTGCGCGACGCCGCCGACGAGCGCCGCGTGCTGCTGCGCCTGAGCGCCCGCGGGCGGGCACTGAAGGCCCGCGCCCGCGCCGTGCCGCCGGCCATCGCACGCGCCTCCGGCTGCGAGCTGGGCGAGCTGGCCACGCTCACGGCCCGGCTGCAGGCGCTGCGGCGCCAGCTGGGCGAGATTCCCCCGCACGCGGCCTGAACGCCGCGCCACCCGCAACGCGGCTCTGCACGCCGCCTCTTCCGCAACCCTACAGGAGTACTTCCATGGCCATCGACAAAGCCGTCTACACCGCCCACGCCACCTCCACCGGCGGCCGCACCGGCAGCACCCGGTCGTCGGACGACCGCATCGCGCTGCAGCTGTCCACGCCGAAGGAGCTGGGCGGCGACTCCGGCCCCGGCACCAACCCCGAGCAGCTGTTCGCGGCCGGCTACTCGGCCTGCTTCATCGGCGCGATGAAGGCCGTGGCGGCACGCGAGAAGATCAAGCTGCCGGCCGAGGTGTCGATCACGGCCGACGTGTCCATCGGCCCGATGACGGGCAAGGCCGGCGCGTTCGGCATCTCGGTGGCGATGGCGGTGTCGGTGCCCGGCATGGACAAGGCCGCCGCCGAGCAACTGGTGGCCACCGCGCACGAGGTCTGCCCGTACTCGAACGCCACCCGCGGCAACATCGACGTGACCTTGTCGGTGGTCTGACCGCTGCAGGCGGTCGGGCGGTCGGGCGGGCTCAGCCCGGCTCGGGCGGCGCGGCCAGCAGGCGCAGCAGCAGCTCGACCCGGGCCTGCACGGGCGTCAGGGCACCGGCATCGTCCGTCGCCCCGACCACCACGCCCTGCGTGCAGCGCGTCGTCAGGGCCACCGCCACGCCCCGTGCGCGGGCACGCGCCAGCGCCGCCTGCAAGGCCGTGTGCACATGGCCGTTGCCGACGCCGGCCACCACCAGCCCGTCGACGCCCTGCGCCAGCAGCGCATCGACGATGCGGCCGTCGCTGCCGGCATGGCTGGTGACGATCTCCACCCGCGGCCAGCTTCGCACCTCACGCTCGACCACCTGCGGACCCAGGGGCGCACCGGACGGCCATTCGCGCCAGCGCCTCAGCGTGCCCTGCTCGACGGCGCCCAGCGCCCCCGCGTCGCCGGCACCGAAGGCATCGAGCCGGTAGGGGTGCTGCTTGCGCAGCTCGGCGCCCGCGAACACCTGGCCACCGATGACCGCCAGCACGCCGCGGGCACCGGACTCGGCGGCCACCGTCAGGGCATCGTTCAGGTTCTGCGGGCCGTCGGCCTGCAGCGCCGTCGCCGGCCGCATCGCCGCCGTCAACACCAGCGGCTTGGCCGGCGCCAGCACGCGGTGCAGCAGGTAGGCCGTTTCCTCCAGCGTGTCGGTGCCATGGGCCACGACGAGGGCGCCCACGTCGTCGCGCGCCAGGTGCGCCGCGGCGCGCCGCACCAGCAGCTGCCAGACTGCATGCGTGAGGTCGGCGCTGTCGATCTGCGCCACCTGCTCGGTCTCCAGCTGCCAGCTCGGCAGCCACGTGCCACCGGCTGCGGCCGCCACCAGCGCCGCCACGCCCAGCTGCGCGGCGCGGTAGCCCACGTGATCCCCGGCGTCGGGCGCCGTGCCGGCAATGGTGCCCCCGGTGCCGAGGACGACGATCTTTCGGGCCGGGCCTTCCATCGCACCACTTTCTGGATAAAAATACAGCTACTGGATGAACCGCCAGTGCCCCGATCGCCGCCCCATGACCGAAAGCCCCAAGCTCACTCCGCGCCAGCAGCAGATCCTCGATCTGGTTCAAAGCGCCATCCAACGCACCGGCGCCCCGCCCACGCGGGCCGAGATCGCGGCCGAGCTCGGCTTCAAGTCGGCCAACGCGGCCGAAGAGCACCTGCAGGCACTGGCGCGCAAGGGTGTCATCGAGCTGGTCGGCGGCACCTCGCGCGGCATCCGTCTGAAGTCTGACACATTGCGCGCCCTGAACGAGGCACGCCTGGCGCCCTTCGGCCAGCAGTACCTGCTGCCGCTGCCCAACCTGGCCCAGCTCACGCTGCCGCTGGTGGGCCGGGTGGCTGCCGGCAGCCCGATCCTGGCGCAGGAACACATCGACCAGACCTACTGGGTCGAGGCCTCGATGTTCCCGCGCCGCCCCGACTACCTGCTCAAGGTGCGCGGCATGAGCATGCGCGACGCCGGCATCGTGGACGGCGACCTGCTCGCGGTGCAGAAGGCGAAGGACGCCAAGAACGGCCAGATCGTGGTGGCGCGGCTGGGCGACGACGTCACCGTCAAGCGGCTGCGGCGCACCAAGGCCGGCATCGAGCTGATCCCGGAAAACCCCGAGTTCCAGACCATCGTGGTGGCCCCGGGCACCGAGGGCTTCGAGCTCGAGGGCGTGGCGGTCGGGCTGATCCGCAACACGATGCTGATGTAGCGGCGGTCGCCCCGTCACCCGGTCGCACGGCCCCCCGGGCGGGCCCGGTGCCGACGCAGCGGCGATGTAACTGCATGCACGCGCGGGCAACGACGCGCAAGCGGGTGGCAGCCGCCAGCTTGCCAATTGGGCAGTGGATGCGCCTCTTTTCGGCGCCTCGGACACGAAACATCCAGCGACGATTGCGCTTGAGTCCCGCGTTCCGTGTCCGATATCACCGCCATGAGCAGATCGTCGACCTTGCTGGCCCGCCTGGGCGCCCCGCTGTGGAGCCGCCGCTCCACGCTCGGCGGCGACAGCGGCATGCGCATCGAGGTCTGCCCGCCTTCGTTGCGATGCCGCCCTGCCGGGCCCTGCGGCACCTGGCAGCGCCTGCTGTTCTGGCTGCTGGCGCCGGCGCCGCACCAGACCTCGCCCACCGCGGACAGCCTGCCCCGCGTGCGGGCCGATTTCCAGGCCGCCATCGCCGATCTCGGCTCCGACGCCGCCGACCGCCTGCGCCAACGCGTGGCTCAGGCCGTCACGCTGCGCGAGTTGTGGCACCTGCGCACCGAGGTCTTTCGGGTCGTCGGCCTGGCCCACAGCCAGACCGAGGCCGGGCAGCGGCTGGCACGGCTGAACCGGCATTTCCCGACCCGCTCGCCGCGTTCGCAATTCGCGCCGCTGTGATGCAGCCCGCCGGCCCGCGCTCGTTCAATTCGGCCGGCCTGCTCGGCTCGGGCGTGTCGGGCGACCGCAATGCGCGCTATGCGGCGCGCCAGGCCTTCGTCAGCCTGAAGCAGACCTACCTGCAGGCGCTCGACGGCGTGGCGCGCGCCGAGTGGCTGCGCCACCAGGTGCGCGCGGCCGAAGAGCCGGTGGACTTGTGGCTGCTGCGCGCGCCGGTGTTCGCCGCGCTGGGGGGCACGGAGCCCGAACGACGCCAGCGCCGCCAACTGCTGCGGCGAGGGCTGGACTCGGTGTTTCCCGAGCTCGACGACCCGGCCAGCGCCTTCACGGCCTTCTGAGCATCGCGCCGGGCACGCCGGCGGTGGCCGCTGCGGCCACCGCAGTTCAAGCTGCGCGCACGCGCTGCTTGAACGTGCGCCTGAACTTCTCGACCTTGGGTGCCACCACGAAGGCGCAATAGCCCTGGTTCGGGTGGTTGGCGAAGTAGTGCTGGTGGTACGCCTCGGCCGGCCAGTAGTTGGCCAGCGGCGCCAGCTCGGTGACCACGCGGCCCCCGAGGGCGCGCTGGGCCTCGTCCAGCACGGTACGCGCCACCCGCTCCTGCGCCGGCTCGTGCCAGTAGATGCCCGAGCGGTACTGCGGCCCGACATCGTTGCCCTGCCGGTTCAGCGTCGTCGGGTCGTGGATGGTGAAGAAGATCTGCAGGATCTCCTCGAGCGTGATGCGCGCGTTGTCGAAGCTCACGCGCACCACCTCGGCGTGCCCGGTGCTGCCTTCGCACACCTGCTCGTAGCGCGGTCGCTCGACGTGCCCATTGCTGTAGCCTGATTCGACGGCCGTCACGCCATCGACCAGTTCGTACACCGCTTCCAGGCACCAGAAACAGCCGCCTGCCAGCGTGATCACTTCGCCTGCCATTGCCAATCTCCTCGGGGTTGCCAGCGTAAGATGAAAGTCGGATCCAGGTCACCGCCCTGACAGCGCATCCTTCGCCCATGCTGATCATCCGCCAAGCGCAGCTCGACGTCCTGGGCGAGCAGCGCATGCGCGAATTCGAGGACCGCGCACTGGCGCACCTGCAGCGCTGGATGCCGCGCCACAGCCGGCTGCTGGGCCCCGCGCCGATGCTGCGCCTGGTGCGTCGCGGCCTGGCCCGGGCCCGCCACCACGGCCTGCACGCCGAGTGCACGGTGCTCGGCTATCTCGACCTGATGTGCCTGCTGGGCAGCGGCTTCGATGCCGATCCGCTGCTGCCCTGGGCCGCCGAGATCCTGAACGAGCCGCGGCGGGCCGACCCGGTGCCGCGCGGCGACCGGCTCTACGACGCCGCCTGGCAGTACATCGACCGCATCGTGCCCGACTACCGCGATGCCGGCGGGGTGCCCGTCACCGAGCGACTGGTGCGGCTGCTGCGCCAGGTGCGCGCGCTGCCGCGCGAACCGCTCGCCGAGGCCGAGCTGGCCGACTTCGCCGACACGCTGGCTGCGCTGCTGGCCGGCTATTTTCCGGCCAAGCTGGCGGTGGTGGGCCGGCCTGCGGCCCGGGCCGCGCTGCAGGCAGCTTGCCGGCGCGCCCGCGGTCACGGCCTGCACGGCCGGCGCGGCGCAGCGCTGGTGGCGCTGCTGGCCTTCGTGCTCGGCCATGGGTTCGACGACGACCCGCTGCTGCCCTGGGTGCCCGCCATCCTGCAGGCCGATGCCGACGAGGCGACGCGGGTCGACCGCCTGTTCGCCACCGGTGCCGAGACCCTGCGCCGCTGGTGGGATCTCGAAGCGGCGCCAGCCGCCCCCTGACGCGCCGATCCCCCACCCATGTGCGGCAGCGGCGACAAGCCACCCAGACCCAGCGCCAACGGCGCGGGCACCTGCCCGCCCGGCGCCACGACGCAGACCTGTCCGCTGAAGAAGCCGCACCTGGTGGAGCTGATCGAGGTGGTGGCGCGTTCGCCCCTGGGCACCGTGGTGGGCGCCGGGGCGGCCTCGGGGCGGCTGCCCACCAAGACCACGCGCACCGACAAGAACGGGGCCGCCTACCAGCAGTTCATCAACCTGGGCAAGGACATCGATGGCGCCGACAAGCGCCACCCCGAGTACGGCCGCCCGGTCGAGTTGCGCGCGCGGGTCGAGGGCGAGGGCTCGCTGGCCGGCCTGGGCGTCCGGTTCCGCTTCGTGCTCACGAAGGGCGCCAAGCGTCCGGACGGTCTGGCCGGCGCACCGCAGGAGGGCTTCGGCTCGGCCGGCGGTGGCGACACCACCACCGCCAGCACCGATGCCGAAGGCTGGACCGAGACCGTGCAGTTCCATCTGTCGCAATACGCGGGCGACCAGTACGAGGTGTACGCCCGGCTCGCCGACGGCGGGGCGGAAAAGAGCATCGGCAAGTTCGAGGTCTGGCGCCGGTTCTGGTACCAGATCACGCGGTCCGACACGCACGCCGTGCCGGCACCGGCCCAGTCGATCGCGGCCTACAAGGCGCTGGCTGCCGACATGCGGGCCGCCGACGAGGTGACCTTCACCCAGGCCAGCGCGCCGGCCAGCACCTTCTACCCCGGCTGGATGGTCCGCACCGGCGGCGGCGACGGCGCGGAATCGGTGATCGGCGGCCACAACCGCAGCGAGTTCTACAAGCTCTACAAGGACGAGCCCGGCAAGCCCGTGAAGGGCCATCTCATCATCTGCCACCACCAGTGGGACCCGATCGGTGTCTCCGATCTCGTCACGGCGCAGGTGGCCACCAACCCGTCGGCCGAGATCACGGTCGACCTCAAGGCCTGGAATGCCGGGCTGGTGAAGCCGGCCCTGAGCGGCAGCCTGGTCGCGCTCGGGCAATGGTCGCAGGGTGCGGCCAGCGGCGCGCTGGGCGACGACGACATCCAGATCGTGAAGGGCCGCAGCGGCCTGAACTGCATCAAGGTCAGGCTGCCGGCGGGCGCACCCGACCCGTCGGTGGCGCCGGTCACCGTCAAGCTCAAGCTCAACTACGGCAAGTACTACGCCGGCGAATCCAATGGCCACCACATGCTCATCGTCTACCGCGGCGAATCGGCCAACTTCAACCAGGTGGTCTCGCACGAGTTCGGTCACGGCTTCGGCCAGACGCCGCGCCCCGGCAGCGAGCTGGCACCGCTGCCCGCGCACGCCCACCAGTACGACAACGCCCACGGCGGCCAGGGGTCGCATTGCAGCACCGAGGCGACCGAGGTCGTCGACCCCACGATGACGTCCGGCAAGCGCTGGACCAACGGCAGCTGCATCATGTTCCACCAGGTCAACCCCGGCGGTTGCAAGCAGCTGTTCTGCGCCACCTGCGAGCCGCACCTGCGGCTGCAGAGCATGGCTGCCCTGACCTGAGCCCGCTGCATGCAATGCCCGCCGCTGCCCGCCTCCGCCTCGCTGCGCCGCTGCTGGCGCTTTCGGCCCTGTCGGCCCTGTCGGC
>JAGWLO010000114.1 GCA_028872015.1 Burkholderiales bacterium
ACCGAGCCCTTGCCGAAGGTCTGGCCGCCCATGATGGTGGCGCGGTGCTGGTCCTGCAGCGCGCCGGCCACGATCTCGCTGGCCGAGGCCGAGCCGCCGTTGACCAGCACCACCAGCGGCACCGTCTTCAGCGCCGCGGGCAGGCCCTTCAGCGGATCGCTCCCGCCGCGGCGGGCGTAGTAGTCGGGGTCGGCGCGGAAGGTGGCCTTCGATTCGGGCAGCTGGCCGTTGGTGGTGACCACCACCGACTCCGGCGGCAGGAAGGCCGAGGCCACGGCCACCGCGCCGTCGAGCAGGCCGCCGGGGTCGTTGCGCAGGTCGAGCACCAGGCCCTTGAGCTTGGGATCCTGCTTGTACAGGCCTTCGACCTTGTGCACGAAATCCTGCACCGTCTGGTCCTGGAACTGCACGATGCGCACCCAGCCGTAGCCCGGCACCGGCATGCCGGCGCGCACGCTCTGCATCCGGATCTCCTCGCGCACGATGGTCACCGGGAAGCTGCGGTTTTCCTCCTTGCGGAAGATGGTCAGGCGCACCTTGGTGCCGGGGTCGCCCCGCATGCGCTTGACGGCCTGGTCGACCGTCAGGCCGCGCACCGGGGTGTCGTCGATGCGGGTGATCAGGTCGCCCGGCTTGAGCCCGGCGCGGAAGGCGGGCGAGCCCTCGATCGGCGAGACCACCTTCACCAGGCCGTCTTCCATGCCCATCTCGATGCCGATGCCGACGAACTTGCCGCCGGTGCTCTCGCGGAATTCCTTGAAGCTCTTCTTGTCGAAGTACTGCGAGTGCGGATCCAGCCCGGCCACCATGCCCGTGATGGCGTCCTCGATCAGCTTCTTCTCGTTCACCGGGTCGACGTATTCGGCCTTGATGCGGTCGAACACCGCGGCCAGCTGCTGCACCTCTTCCAGCGGCAGCGGCGCGGCGGCATTGCGGGCCACGGCCTGCAGCTGCATCGTGGCCAGGGCGCCGGCGACGGCCCCGAGGGCGAGAAAGCCGGCCAATTTCAGTTTCGAACCCATGATCGACGCGCCCTTGTCAGAGGCGGCATACGCCCCCATGCCACCGGTGCGGGAAGTATAGGACCGGCCCCGAGTCGGATGTGACCGCAGGGGCGCGCCAAAGTTGCGCCCTCGGCCGCCGGCGTGGTCCCTCCGACAGGAATCGAACCTGTATCTGGCGCTTAGGAGGCGCCTGTTCTATCCGTTGAACTACGGCGGGGCCGGCCTGAATTTTCGCACGCCGGTCACTTTCGGCGGCTCCTTGAAGCGCCAGCTCCAGATGACGTCGGCCGAGTTGTCCAGTCCGCCCTGCAGCCGCAGCGTGAAGCGCTGGGCCAGCCGGTAGACGAGCTGCCAGGTGCCCGAGGTGGCATTGACGCCGCGTTCGTAGCCCAGGTACCAGTTGCGCGTGATCTGCTTGCCCAGGCTGACCACGGTGCCGGGCACGGTGCCCGGGGTGCTGCCGTCGCTCTGGCGCAGCGAGAGCTGGTCGATGCCCAGGTTGTGCAGCAGCGCGTCGGTGGGCGAGCGGCCCTCGCCGGACAGCAGCGCCACCGCGGCCTGCTGCAGCAGGGCGGTGTCGTTGCGGCCCAGGTTGTCGGGCGGGCGTCCCAGCAGCAGCCACGACAGCTTGTCGCCGTCGGCCATGTCGGGGTTGGAATACAGGCGCACGCGCGGCGTCTGCAGGTTGCCCGAGATCTGCACGCCCACCTGCACGTCCAGGTTGGGGCGCAGCGCCAGCACGTCCAGGCGCGGGTTGTCCGCCACGCCGCTGAAGGCGATGACGCCGCGCTCGATGTCCAGGTTCTGGCCGTAGGCGGCATAGGTGCCGCCCTCGGTGCGGACAGTGCCGTTGACCGCCAGCCGGCCGCCCGGCGTGGTCAGCCGCACCTCGCCGCGCAGCTGGGTGTCCAGCCCGCGCCCGAGCACGTGCATGTTGCGGCCCAGGTCGATGGTGAGGTCCATCGCCACCTTGCGCTGCGGCCGCGCCGCCGCGGCCTCGGGCCCGGGCGCGGGGGTGCGGCCGGGCCGCACCACGGTGACGTCGTCGTCCAGGCTGGGGGCATCGGCACGGCTGGTGTCGTACAGGCCCTCGTCGATGCCGAAGCGGCCGGTCAGGCGCAGGTCGTCCACGCCCAGCTCGAGGTCCGCGCTGCCGCTGAGCACCGCCTGCCGGTCGACCCGGCCCAGCACGCGGAAGTGCTCGGCCTTCAGCTGCAGGCTGGCGTGCGGCGCGGCCCCCAGCGTGGCGCCGCCGCTGAGCGTGGCCTGGCCGTCGCCGCCGCGCAGCGTGAAGGTCTCGATGCGCGCGGTGTCGCCCTGCAGGCGCAGCGCCAGCCGGCCGTCGCGCAGGTTCACCCCCTGCAGCAGGTTGCGCAGGCCGATGCCGCTGCCGTCGACCTCGCCCGTGTACTGCGGCTGCCCGAAGCGGCCGCCGATGGTGGCCGCCGTGCGCAGCTCGCCGGTGAGGCGCCAGCCCGGCGGCACCCAGCCGCTCCAGATGCCCAGATCGGCCACCCGCGCCTGCAGGCTGCCCTGCAGCGGCGCATGGGCGTCGGGCCATTCGCGCTCGGGGCCGGTCTGCGCCTGCACCTGGGTGTTGATCTCGCCCAGGTGGCTGCCGCGGAAGGTCTGCACCAGCTTCCACAGGCCGTCGTGCGCCGTCAGCCGCAGCGTCAGGTCGGTCAGGCCCAGCGGCTGCACGCCGTCGCTGTCGGCAATCTGCAGGTCGCCGCCGCGGCGCTCGAACGCGAGATCGGCGTCGAACCGGTCGCCGGCGCGGATGTCCACCTGCGCGGCCAGCCGCAGGTCGCCCTGCCAGCCCACGGTGGGCTGGGCGCGCGCCAGCAGCGGCGCCAGCGCGAACGGCTCGACGGCGGCGTGCAGCTCGCCGCGCGGCTGCGCGCCGCGCAGGTCCAGGCTCACGGCGTCCCAGCGCAGGCTGGCGGCATCGGCCAGCTGCAGCCGCCCCGGCTCGGCCTGCAGGGCGAGCAGCCGGCCACCGGGGCCGAACTGCAGCAGCGCACCCAGGTTGCGGGCCTCGATCCAGCCCGAGGCCGGCGGCGCGTCGCCCTCGCTGCCGTCCCAGGAGCCGACGACGAGGTGCTCGATGCGCGCCTGCCAGTGCCCGCCGCCGGCCGGGTCGGGCACCCAGGCGCCGTCGGCCTGCAGCTGCGCCTGGGTGCCCGACTGCGCCTCCACGCCCAGCACCTGCACCGCCATCGCCGGCGGCAGCATCGGCACTGCGCCGCTGATCTCGAGGTGGTGCTGCGCCAGCGTGCCGCGCAGCGCCACGTGCAGGTGGTCGGCCCGCCGCGCGTCCCACTGCAGGCCCGCAAGATCGAGCTGCAGCGCCAGCGGGCGGCTGGCGCCGGTCTGCAGCGCCCACGCGGCCTTGCCCTGCGCCACGCCCAGCGGTCCCAGCCGCAGCTGCGACAGCGTCAGCTGGCCCTCGGTGTGCAGCACGGGCCAGCGGCCGTCGGCCGACAGCAGGCCCTCGAGGGCGCCGCCGTGCGGCAGCCAGCCCGCCAGCGCCGGCACCAGGCGCGCCAGCGGCGCCAGCGTGGCCAGCTGGCCGGCGCGGATGCGGGCCTCCCAGTGGTCCTCGCGGCCGCTGCCTCCAGGGTTGCCGCGGCCCTGCAGCTGCAGGCGGTTGCCGCCCGCCTCGAGGCTGGCATCGACCTGGCCGCGCGCCGCGCCGCGGCGGGCGTCGTCGCTGACCCGCACGTCGGCCGCCACGGGCACGCCGGCCAGCACGCTGTCGTGCACGCGCAAGCGGCCGTTGCCGGCCAGGCGCTGCAGCAGCGCCAGCGGCGGCAACGCCAGGGCGTCGGCCGGCAGGCCGAAGGCGAACTGCCAGTCGCCCGAGAGCCGGTGCGGGCCCTGGCGCCAGGCCGAGCCGGCGGCGCCGGGCCACCAGGGCAGGGGGTCGAAGCGCTGCACCTGCCCCGACGACTGCAGCCGCCAGCCCTGGGGGCCCACGCGCTCGAGCTCGGCCTTCAGGTCGGCGCTGGCGCCGCCGGTCTGCGCCTGCAGGCGCCGCAGCTGCACGCGGTCGGCGTCGGCGCGGGCGTCGAGCTGCAGGTGCACGGTCTGGGGCGAGCCCTCGATGCGGCCGCTCAGGTCGAGCCGCGCCTGGGCCGACAGCGCCGCCGCCGCCACGCTGCCGTCGGGTGCCGGCAGGCCCTGCAGGACCAGCTCGGCCGGACCGCTGAGCGACATCGCCGCGGCGCGGCCGTCCAGGCGCTGCGGCGCCACGCCGTCGAGCCGGGTCTGCAGCGTCAGGGTCGCGCCCCGCCAGTCGGCGCTGCCGTGCCAGCGGCCGGCCGCAGCGCCCGTGTCGGCCAGCGCGATGTCGAACTGCGGCAGCCGCAGGCGGTCGGGCTGCGCGGCCGTGCGCTCGGCCTGCAGCGTGAGCTGCTGCACCGGCAGGCGGCCTTCGTTCCAGCGTCCGGGCTCGGCGTTGCGCAGCGTGGCGCTCGCGCGCAGCGGCTGGCCGGGCGCGCCGCCGCTGAGCGTGGCGCTGCCGGCGAGGCGGGTGCGGGGCAGGCCGTCGGCCAGCGCGGCCAGGTCGAGCTGGTCGGTGGCCAGCCGCAGCGACGCCAGCGGCCAGGGCAGGCCGGGCTGCAGCACGGCCTGCAGGTCGAGCACCGGCGCGGGATGGTCGGGCCGCGGTGCGCCGCGCAGCGTGCCGCTGAGGGTCATCCGCGCCAGCGGGCCCTGCGCCTGCAGGGCGGCGCCCCAGCGCGGGCGGTCGCCGTCCCGCAGCGGCCGCAGGCTCAGGCGCGCCTGCAGCGCCAGCGGCGCCCGGTTGCCCAGGCTCAGCGCGCCTTCGGCCTGCACGCCGTGCGTCACGAACGCCAGCTGCCGCACGGCGTGCGCAGCGCCGCGCCGTGGCGTCAGCAGCAGGCCCTGCAGCCGCAGCGCGGTGACCGGCGCGCCGCCGTCCAGCACCAGCGTGTCCAGCTGCGCCTGCGCCACCTGCAGCCGCAGCGGCGGTGCCAGGTCGGCCGGCAGCGTGGCGGCCGAGCCCGGTGCGGCAGCCGGCAGGGTGACGCTGGCCCGGCGCGCCGCGAGGCTGTCGAGCATCAGGCCGAACCAGGCCTGCGCCTCGGGGGCGATGCGCCAGCGCAGCCCGGTCACGTGCAGGTCGTCGATGACGACGCGGCCGCGCCCGCCGCCCCAGGTCACGCTGAGCTGCTGCACCTGCCAGGCCGGGCCGAGCAGCGCGCCGCTGAAGCCGCGGGCCTGCACGCCCGGCAGCTGGCGCAGCAGCCAGCGGCTGCCGCTTTCGGTGGTGGCGACCCAGCGCAGGCCCAGCCCGGCCCCGGCCAGCACCAGCAGCAGCAGCGCCGCCACGCCCGTCAGCGGCAGCAGCAGGCGCAGTGCGCTGCGCAGGGGGGCGGGCGGCGCAGACGCCGGGACGGGGGCGGGCTGGGTCATGGCGGCCCGGCTAGAAGGCGATGCCCACGCTGAACAGCAGCTTCGAGCGCCGGGTGTTGCGGCCGTAGGCCCAGTCCACGCGCAGCGGGCCGACGGGGCTGCGCCAGCGCACGCCCACACCCAGGCCCACCGCCGGGTTCAGGTGCTTGAAGGTGTTGCCGGCGTTGCCGGCATCGACGAACACCGCCCCCCACAGCGCGGGCAGCGAGCGCACGATGGGGTGCGCCAGCTCGAGGCTGGTGGTGTAGAGCACGTTGCCGCTGCCCACCGCGCCGTCGACGATGGGCCCCAGGCTGCGGTAGTCGTAGCCGCGCACCGATTCGTCGCCGCCGGCGCGGAACTGCTGCGACTCGGGCACCACCATGTTCGAGCGCAGGAAGACCTGGCCGAACTCGATCCGGCCCTGGCTGTACCACTGCGCGCCCAGCGGCAGGTAGCCGGTGGCGCGCAGGTACAGCCGCGTGAACGGCCCGGGCACCGCGTTGCTGCCGTGCGAGCGGCCGATGCCGGCCTGGCCGGTGAAGGTGTAGCCGCGGGTGGGCAGCACCAGGCTGTCGAGCTCGCGCCGCCCGCCCTGGTAGTTGAGCGACACCGCGATGGCCTGGCTGTTGATCACGTTGTCGAAGGTCTGGCGCGTGGAGCGCTCGGCCTCGACGAAGTAGAAGCGCTCGATGCGCTGCGTGTCCTGGGTGCGGCCCAGGCGCACGCGCTTGGACAGCACCTGGTCGGTGCTGGAGACCAGCTGCTCGACCGTGCCCGCGAGCAGGTCGCGGTTGAGGTCGGCGTTGGCGTTGCCGGTGATCTGCGTGTTCCAGAACTTGTGCAGCTTGCCGTACTCGAGCTGGGTGTGCACGGTGGAGGCATAGCCGAAGGGCCGCCGGAAATAGTGCTCCACCGAGGCCCGCGGCCCGGTGTTGGCGCTGACCCCGACGCCGAAGGTGGCGGTCTGCACCGGCGCCTCGTGCACCCGCACCAGGATGCGCGCGTCCTCGGCCCGTGCCGGGTCGGGGTCGAGCGTGACGCTGGCCGTCTGGAACAGGCCCGACTTCTGCAGCCGGTCCTGCAGGTCGAGCAGCAGCGATTCGGTCACCGGGGCGCCCCGGGCCGCGCCCACCAGGTTGGCCACCGAGGCCAGGTCCTGCCGCGCCAGGCCCTCCACCTCCAGCTCGCCGTAGCGGAACAGCGGCCCGCTGTCGGCCACCAGGTAGAGCTGCACGCGTTCGGTCGCGGTGTCGACCTCGGCGCCCGAGCCGATCCAGACCGCGGTGGCGTAGCCCGCGGCGCGCAGGCGCGCCAGCGCGGCGGCCTTGGCGGTGTTCCAGTCGCCGTTGCGGAAGACGTGCCCGACCGGCAGCGCCCAGTCGCGGCGCAGCAGGGCCAGCGTCTGCACGGCGTGGGGCTCGCCGGCCGCGGCCCCGGTCTGCAGCGCGCCTTCGGCCTCGATCGTGACCTTGCCGATGCGCGCGCGCGGCCCCGGAGTGACCTGCAGCTTCACCAGGTCGGCCGCGCCGGCGCGCTGCGCCGGCTCGCGCTGCAGCGTGATGACGGGGTTGAAGTAACCCTCGGTCTCCAGCAGCTGGCGGGCCTGCGCCGGCGTGGCGTCGATCAGGCGCGACCACTCGCTGCCGTCCACCTCGTTGCGCGCCAGCTTGCCCAGGCGCACCAGGTCGAGATGCGTCTCCAGCAACGTCTTCAACTCGTCGGGCGCGCTGATCTCCACCCCCACGCCGGCCGCGGCCGCGGCGGCGCTGGCGGCCGCGG
>JAGWLO010000115.1 GCA_028872015.1 Burkholderiales bacterium
CGGCCACCGCGGCGGCCGGCGCCGCGCCCGGGGCCGGCGCGGCACAGCCGGCCAGGCCCAGCGCCAGCAGGGAAGCCGCCAGAGCGACAGGAAGAAGGGCCGGGGTGCGGGCCGCGACAGCAGGGAATGACATGGCGAGGGGTGGGTCCGTGGAGCCGAAAGTGGCGTGGATTCTGCCGCGCCGCCCGCACCCGCCGGGGCGGGTTTCCCAGCGGGGTCGCGGGGTGGTGGCGGGGTGGTGGCGGGGTGGTGGCGGGGTGGTGGCGGTCGGGGCGGGTCGCAGCCTAGACTGCTCGGCGTCCGCTGTCCGCGCCGTCGACCCGCCCACCCCCGCCCCGGCGCCGTGGGCCACGCGTTCCCGGTTTGCACCGTGACCACCACCCACCTCCTCTACCTGCACGGTTTCCGCTCGTCGCCGCGCTCGTTCAAGGCGCAGCGCCTGCAGGCCTGGCTGGCCGCCCATGCGCCGCAGGTGCGCTGGTGGTGCCCGCAGCTGCCGCCTTCGCCGAGCGAGGCGATGGCCTTGCTGAGCGCCGGCACCGCCGGCTGGCCCGAGGGCGCGGCCGGCGGCGCGGCGGTGGTCGGCAGCTCGCTCGGCGGCTTCTATGCCACCGTGCTGGCCGAGCGCCGCGGCTGGCCGGCGGTGCTGCTGAATCCGGCCGTGGACCCGGCGCGCGACCTGGCGGCCCATGTCGGCCCCCAGACCGCGTACCACGACCCCGGCCAGCGCTTCGATTTCCGGCCCGCCCACCTCGACGAGCTGCGCGCGCTGACGCCGGCCGCGGCCACCGGGCTGGCGCGCTACCTGCTCGTCATCGCCCGGGGCGACGAGGTGCTGGATTGGCGCGAGATGAGCGCCCGCTACGCCGGCGCGTCGCAGGTGCTGGTGGAAGGCAGCGACCACGCGCTGTCCGACTTCGACCGCCACCTGCCCGTCCTGCTGCGGTTTCTGCGGCTGTGCGATTGAACCGCCGCACGCGCGCCGGCGGTGGCGGCGGCGCCGCCGCACGCGGACGCAGCGGCGACAATCCGCGCGATGTACGCATTGTTCGATGACGCCGGCAAGTTCCACGTCGGCCGGGTGATGTCCGAGGCCGACAGCTCGCTGCAGGTCGAGCTCGACTCGGGCAAGCGCGTCAAGGTCAAGGCCGCCAACGTGATGCTGCGCTTCGAGCAGCCCGCGCCGGCGCAGCTGATGGCCAGCGCGCAGGCCCTGGCCGGCGAGATCGATCTCGACCTGGCCTGGGAGTTCGCGCCCGAAGGCGAGTTCGGTTTCGCCGACCTGGCGCGCGAGTACTTCGACGCCAGCGCCGGCGCCGAGCGCCAGGCCGCGGCGCTGCTGCGGCTGTTCGAGGCGCCGCACTACTTCCGCCGCCTCGGCCGCGGGCTGTTCCGCAAGGCGCCCGAGGAGACGGTGAAGGCGGCGCTGGCGGCGATCGAGCGCAAGCAGCAGGTGGCGGCGCAGATCGCGGCCTGGGCCGACGAGCTGGTGGCCGGTCGCTGCCCGGCGCCGGTGCGCGAGCAGCTCTTCCGCATCCTGTTCCGGCCCGACAAGAACGGCCCCGAGTACAAGGCCGTGGTCGAGGCCGCCCGGCGGGCGCAGAAGGCGCCGCTCGATCTGCTCACCGCGGCCGGCGCCATCGCCAGCCCCTACCAGTTCCACTGGCAGCGCTTCCTGTTCGACCAGTTCCCCAAGGGCGCGGGCTTCGGCGCCGTGCCCCTGGCCGCCCCGGCGGTCCAGGACGAGCTGCCGCTGGCGGCGGTGCGCGCCTTCTCCATCGACGACTCGGCCACGACCGAGATCGACGACGCCCTGTCGGTGCAGGGCCTGGGCAGCGGCACGGTGGTCTTCGGCGTGCACATCGCCGTGCCGGGCCTGGCCATCGCCCCCGACTCGGCGCTGGACCGGATCGCGCGCGAGCGCCTGTCCACCGTCTACATGCCGGGCTGGAAGGTCACGATGCTGCCCGACGCCGTGGTGCAGGCCTACACGCTGGCCGAGGGCCGCGACTGCCCGGCGCTGAGCCTGTACGTGACGCTGGACGAGGCGACGCTGGAGGTGCGGGCCAGCCAGTCCCGGCTCGAGCGCGTGCCCATCGCCGCCAACCTGCGCCACGACCGGCTGGACGCGCTCGTCACCGAGGCCTCGCTCGACGGCGCTGCGCCGGCCGACTACCCCTTTGCGCCCGAGCTGGCGTTCGCGCACCGCCTGGCGCGCGCGCTCAAGGCCCGGCGCGAGCAGGTGCGCGGCAAGCCCGAGGTGTTCAACCGCCCCGACTACACCTTCCGCCTGCAGGGCGGTGACGGCGAGCCCACTGGCGACGAGACGGTGGAGATCGGCACCCGGCGCCGCGGCGCGCCGCTGGACCTGATCGTGGCCGAGGCCATGATCCTGGCCAACAGCACCTGGGGCGGCTGGCTGGCCGAGCACGGCGTGCCGGCCATCTACCGCAGCCAGGCCAGCCTGCTGCCCGGCATCAAGGTGCGCATGGGCACCAGGCCGCTGCCGCATGCCGGCATGGGCGTGGCGCAGTACGCCTGGGCCACCTCGCCGCTGCGGCGCTATGTCGACCTGGTCAACCAGTGGCAGATCATCGCCTGCGTGCGCCATGGCCGCACCGCGGCGCTGGCGGCCCCGTTCAAGCCCAAGGACGCGCAGCTGTTCTCGGTCATCTCGGCCTTCGACACCGCCTACGCCGCCTACAACGGCTTCCAGCAGGGCATCGAGCGCTACTGGACGCTGCGCTGGCTGCAGCAGAACGCCGTGGCCGAACTCGAAGCCGCGGTGATGAAGGACGGCCTGGTGCGCGCCGAGACGCTGCCCCTGGTGTTCCGCGTGCCCGGCACCGAGGCGCTGGCGCGCGGCAGCCGCATCCGCGCCCGCATCACCGCCATCGACCTGCTGACGCTGGATCTGCACGCCACCCTGGCGGCACGCCTGGAGGCACCGGCCGCGACCGGCGATGCGGCGGCTGAAGGCACCGGTGACGAAGCCACCGACGAGGCCGGCGACGACGCCGAGGCCGCCGGCGCCTTGATGCTGGCCACGGCGCTCGACGATGCGCTGGCCGGCGCCGCCCCTGACCCGGCAACCCCCGCCGCGGGCTGAACCACGCACGCGATGGCCTGGTTCAAGTCCGCCACGCTGGCCAAGCTGTCGGCGCTGCAGTGGGCGCTGGCGGCCTCGCTGGCCATCCATGCGGCCTTGCTGACGGTGCACTTCGTCGACCCGCAGGCGCTGGACCGGGCCTTGCGCGACACGCCGCTCGAGGTGATCCTCGTCAACGCCCATTCCAGCGAGCCGCCGACGCAGGCGCGGGCCATCGCGCAGGCCAATCTGGCCGGCGGCGGCGAGGCCGAACGCGGCCGCGCCACCTCGCCGCTGCCGATGGCCGCCAGGATGCAGCTGGGCGACGCCGCCGAGGATGCGCACCGTCGCATCGACCAGATGCAGGACGAGCAGCAGCAGCTGCTGACCCAGCTGCGGCGCGAGATGGCGGCGCTGCCGCCGCCCGACCCGGCGCACGAGAAGGGCACGCCACTGGAGCGCGCGCAGGACGAGCGCCGTCAGCAGCTGCTGCGGCTGCTGGCCGAGATCGAAAAGCGCATCAACGAGCAGAACGCGCGGCCCAAGAAGCGCTACATCAGCCCGGCCACGCGCGAGCAGGTCTATGCGCTGTACTACGACGCCCTGCGCAGGCGCATCGAGGAGCGCGGCACGCGCGACTTCCCCGAATACAACGGAGCCAAGCTCTACGGCGAGCTGACGATGAACGTGACCGTGGACGCCGCCGGCCGCGTGGTCGAGGCCGAGATCGTGCGCTCCTCGGGCGTGCCGCGGCTGGACCGTCAGGCCCTGGCCATCGTGCGCGCGGCGGCACCGTTCGGCACCTTCTCGCCCGCGATGCGGGCCCAGGCCGACCAGATCGTCGTCACCTCGCGCTTTCGCTTCACGCGCGAAGACGGCGTCGAGGCCACGGCGATGGAGCGGCCATGACGCCGGCGGCCCCGGCGGCGGACCGCTACGCCGTGCTCGGCCACCCGGTGGCGCACAGCCGCTCGCCGGCCATCCACGCCGCGTTCGCGCGCCAGACCGGCGAGCGCATCGACTACGGGCGCGTGCTGTGCCCGCTGGCGGGTTTTGCCGCCACCGTGCAGGCGTTCGCCGACGGCGGCGCGCGCGGCTGCAACGTCACCGTGCCCTTCAAGTTCGAGGCCTGCCGGCTGGCGGCCCGGCGCAGCGAGCGCGCCGCGCTGGCCGAGGCCGCCAACCTGCTGCGCTTCGACGCCGACGGCTGGTGGGCCGACAACACCGACGGCATCGGCCTGGTGCGCGACATCGAGCAGGGCGCCGGCGTGCCGCTGGCGGGCCGGCGCGTGCTGCTGGTGGGGGCCGGCGGCGCCGCTGCCGGCGTGCTGGGCCCGCTGCTGGCGGCCGGCCCGGCCGCGGTGGTGGTGGCCAACCGCAGCCCCGACAAGGCGCAGGCGCTGGTGGCGCGCCACGCGGCCTGGGCCCGGGCGCACGGGGCCGCGCTGGCGGCCTGCGCCCTGGAGGCGGCCGGGGCCGTGGCAGGGGGCGGCGGCTTCGACATCGTGCTCAACGCCACGGCCAGCAGCCTGCAGGGCCAGGCGCTGCCGCTGCCGGCGGCCACGCTGGCGCCGCAGGCGCTGGCGGTGGACCTGATGTACGGCCCGGCGGCCGAGCCCTTCCTGGCCTGGGCGCGCGCGGCCGGCGCCCGCGCACGCGACGGCCTGGGCATGCTGGTGGAGCAGGCGGCCGAGGCCTTCTTCGTCTGGCGCGGCCGGCGGCCGCAGACGGCGCCGGTGCTCCAGGCCCTGCGCGCGCAGGACCGGGCGGCCCCGTGACGCGCCGCGGCCCCACCGCCTCGACGCTGCGCCGGCTGGGCGCGCTGCTGCTGCTGTGCACGCTGGCGCTGCAGGCGGTGTTCGCGCTGCGCATCGCGCTGATGCGCTGGGTCGATCCGCAGTCCACGCCGTTCCAGCGCAGCGAAGCCTGGCAGATGCTGCGGCACGAGCACCGCCTGCGATGGAGCCAGCAATGGGTGCCGATGGAGCGCATCTCGCCCCAGCTCGCGCGCGCCGTGATCGCCAGCGAGGACGCCGACTTCGTCGTCCACGACGGCGTCGAGTGGGACGCCGTCGAGAAGGCCTGGCAGAAGAACCAGCGCGCCGAGCAGCGGGCCGAGCTGCGCGCCGAGCGGCTGCCGCCCGGCGGGCGGCCGCCCCCGCCGCCCAAGATCGTGGGCGGCTCCACCATCAGCCAGCAGCTGGCCAAGAACCTGTTCCTCTCGGGCGAGCGCACCGTGCTGCGCAAGGCGCAGGAGCTGGTGCTCACGTTCACCCTCGAGGCCCTGCTGTCGAAGCAGCGCATCCTGGAGATCTATCTCAACAACGTCGAGTGGGGCGACGGCGTGTTCGGCGCCCAGGCCGCGGCGCGCCATTACTTCCACATCGACGCCGCGCGGCTCGGCCCGGCGCAGGCGGCGCGGCTGGCGGTGATGCTGCCGGCGCCCAAGCGCTTCGAGCAGCGGCCCGACTCGGCCTACGTGACCGGGCGCGCGGCGGTGATCATGGCCCGCATGGGCGCCGTGCAGGTGCCGGCGCGCACGCCATGACGACGGACGGCAGCGCTGCCATCGCGGCCCTGGCGGCGCGCCTGGTGGCCGACGAAGGCCTGGACTACGCCAGCGCCAAGCGCCGTGCGCTGCGCACGCTGTTCGGCACCGGCGCACGCGCCGAGCTGCCGTCGAACGAGGCGCTGGAAGACGCGCTGCGCGAGCACATCGCGCTCTTCCATGCCGACACCCAGCCGGCCGAACTGCGTGCCCTGCGCCAGGCCGCCCTGCCCTGGATGCGGCGCCTGGCCGAGTTCAGGCCGCACCTGGGCGGTGCGGTCTGGCGCGGCACGGCCACCCGGATGTCGGCGCTGCAGCTCGACCTGTACTGCGACGACCCGAAGGCGGCCGAGATCGCCCTCGTCAATGCCGGCGTGCGCTTCGACACCGGCCAGCTCGCGCGGCCGGGCCGGCGCGAGCCGCTGAACGTGCTGACCCTGAGCGTGCCCGACCGCACCCTGGGAGAGGCGATCACGGTGCACCTCATACTGCACGACCTGGACGACCAGCGCGGCGCGCTCAAGCCCGACGCGCGCGGTCGCAGCTGGCGCGGCGACCTGGCCGCGCTGCAACGTTGCCTGGAGACCGGCGAATGAACCGAAGAACCTGGGTGCTGGCCGGTGCCGGCGTGGCCGCCGCCGCCGCCGGTGCGGCCTGGCGGCTGGGCGGTGGCCTGCTCACCCCGGCCACAGCCGCCACCGCCGACGCCGCGCAGGCGCTGTGGGCTGCCCGCTTCGCCCGCCCCGAGGGCGGCACGCTGGCCCTGGCCGGCCTGCGCGGGCGGCCGCTGGTGCTGAACTTCTGGGCCACGTGGTGCCCGCCCTGCGTCAAGGAGATGCCCGAGATCGACCGCTTCGCCGGCCCCTTCCAGGCCGCCGGCGGCAGCGTCGTCGGGCTGGCGGTGGACAATCCGGCGGCGGTGCGCAGCTTCCTGGCGCGCACGCCGGTGCATTACGCCATCGGCCTGGCCGGATTCGAGGGCACCGACCTCAGCCGCAAGCTGGGCAACGACAGCGGGGCCCTGCCCTTCACGGTGGTGATCGACCGCGCGGGTCGCATCGCGCACCGCCGCCTGGGCAGCAGCAGCTACGACGAGCTGGTGGCGTGGACGAAGGGGCTTTGACGTCGCCGGCGCGTGCTTCTGCGTAGTTTCCCGCCCAAGTTGCAACGAGCGGTCCAGAACGGCCCGTAAAGCGCTTAAAGTCCGGCCTCCGCCAGTGTCCGGCCACAGGTGCTCCGGGGCCCGCGCGAGGCCGCCGGATGGCCTCCGATGGTGGCCGATGATGCCCTGATGGCGTCTCGTCGCCGCCACCGAGGAATCCGAGCACCAGCGAGCGGGACGCCGGGCCGGCGCACCGAATCCACACAAGGACCAATCCAAGATGGATCTGCGAAAGCTGAAGACACTGATCGACCTGGTGTCCGAATCGAACATCTCCGAACTCGAGATCACCGAGGCCGAAGGCAAGGTGCGCATCGTCAAGGCAGGCGCCGCGCCCGTGGCCGCCTATGCGCCCGCCCCGGCCTCAGCCGCCGCCCCGGGCGCGATGCCGGCGCCCGCGCCGCC
>JAGWLO010000035.1 GCA_028872015.1 Burkholderiales bacterium
GGAACCAGCTCTACGGCACGGCAACCACCGCGGACGACAACGGCGCCCGCTACAAGCTGGCCGCCGCGGGCTACCTGCTGCTGCCGGGCACGCCGTTCATCTACTACGGTGAAGAGATCGGCCTGGCCGACGCCGCGGGCGTGGCCGGCGATGCCGCGCTGCGCACGCCGATGAGCTGGACGGCCGACAGCGCCACCGCCGGCTTCAGCACCGCGACGCCGTACCGCGCGCTGTCGGGCAACGTGGCCACCCACAACGTGGCCGCGCAGCGGGCCGACCCGCTGTCGATCCTGGCCTTCTACCAGGCGCTGCTGGCGCTGCGCAACAGCCGCCTCTCGTTGGCCGGCGGCAGCTACGCCTGGGCTTTCGCCAGCGGCAACGTGCTGGGCTTCCAGCGTGCCGCGGCAGTGGGCGGGGGCACCGAGCGCACCCTGGTGCTGGTGAACTACGGTGCCGCGACCCCCGTCACCGTTCCCGGGCTGGGCGCGACCGCCAGCCTCTCGCCGTTGCTGTCACCCGCGCTCAGCGACACCACGGGCGGCGGTGCCGCCCACCCCTGCCAGGTGGCCACCGGCTCGCCATCGCAGGTCACCATGGCAGCGGATACCGTGTGCGTGTTCGCGGTCGCACCCTGAACGCGCACTCACCGAACGGAGGCCCCCTTGACGAAGGTACGAGTAGCCGGTTTCAGCGTCTCTGTGGACGGATACGCCGCCGGGCCCGAACAGAGCCTGGGCCATCCGTTGGGCCTGGGCGGGCCCGAGCTGTTCCAGTGGTTCTATCCGACCCGCAGCTTCCGCGCCATGGTCGGCAAGGACGGCGGCACCACCGGCGTCGACGATCGGTATGCGCAGCGCGCCATGGCCGGGTTCGGCGCGTTCATCCTCGGCCGCAACATGTTCGGGCCGATCCGCGGCCCCTGGCCCGACGAGGCGTGGAAGGGCTGGTGGGGCGACAACCCCCCGTATCACGCGCCCACCTACATCCTCACCCACCATGCGCGCGCCGCGATCGAACTCGAGGGCGGCACCACGTTCCACTTCGTCACGGACGGCATCGAATCGGCGCTGCGGCAGGCGCGCGCCGCCGCAGGCGAGCGGGACGTCAAGATCGGCGGCGGCGTGGACACGGTGCGGCAGTATCTGCAGGCCGGGCTGATCGACGAGATGCACCTGGCCCTGGCGCCCGTCGTGCTGGGCCGGGGGGAAGCGCTCTTCGCCGGCCTGGACCTGCGCGCGCTGGGCTTGCGTGTCGTGGAGCACGCCGCGACGGACGCAGCGACGCATCTGGTGCTCGCGCGTCAGCCGGACGGCTCGCCGCCCACGGCGGGAGGCTAGTTCGTCACCAGGAGATTGACCGTCGCGACCTGCGCCGAATCGTAGGTGGACGTCGCCACCAGCGTGATCGGGACCGACGCCGGCAGCAAGCCGGCCGCATACGTGTCCACCGCGACGCTGGTCTGGCTCAGGCTGGTGGCGGTGATGTCGGCGCCCGCGTAGCTCACCCGACCCCCGCCGCTGATGGCAGCGCCCCCGACGTACATCGTCCAGATGACGGACTCGCCCGCATCGAAGGTCACGGACTGACCCGCATGGACAGTCAAATTCAGCGATCCCCCCGAGGCGACAGGCGTGTACCCTTCAAATTGGCCGGCGACAGTGACTCCAATGCTGAAGTTTCCTGCGGAGTCCGCGTAAGCGCCCCCACCGCAGGCACTCAAGGACCAGGCCGCTGCGCAGACGGCGGCCGCGGTCATCCATCGGGCCGCGCGCGGGCGCACGATCGGCGCGGGGGCGCGGCCTTCCATCGCCGGCCTTCGTGTCGTGGTCATGGTGAGATTTCTCCGTTGCGCTTCAATCGCAAGACAGGTGCGGCGGCGACCCCGGGCTGACGCTGCAGGTTTGGCGTAGCCGTCGACAACTGGACGAGAAGAGGCCTGGGCCTCGCCGGTCACTGCGGGCCGCGACGCGAGAATTCCGAACCGGACGGCCTGGCGCGACACGCCGCCCTTGCCGGATCAATCCCGATGACCGCGGTATGACCCGCGTTCGTCATCGCCGCGGTCGCCGTCGCGGCGCCCGTCGTGCTGTTCGTGGCGCAGCCATTCGGCGCGACGCCAGGCGCGCTCGCGCTCCCACTGGTCGTGGGCATCGTGGCGGCGCCAGCCACGCTGTTCGAAGACCTCGCGCGGCGAGACAAAGACCGGTGGCCTCAGGTAAACCGGCGCGGGCTGCACGTACAAGCGCTGCGGCTGCACGTACACGGGCGCCGGCTCGACCCAGGCCGGGCCGCCCTGCAGGCCGATCGAGAAGTAGACATCGGGGTGGGCCTGGGCGACGGTGGCGGCGCCGAGGGCCGCGGCAGCGAGGCCGGCCGCGACGAGGAACTTGGGAGAGCGGCGGAGGTTCATGACGGCTCGTGGAGTTGCGATGAGGCCATCTTGCGTGCCCCACCATGAACCGAACCTGAACGAACGACGGGCTTCGATCAGGCCGTCGGCAGCACGATCTCGACGCGCCCGCCGCCCATCTCCGATCGAGCCAGCGTCAGCTCGCCGCCGTGGCTCGCCACCAGTTCGTTGACCACCGCCAGGCCGACGCCGTGCCCCGGCACGCGCTCGTCGCCGCGAACGTGCAGCCGCAGGAGGGCGCGGGTGTCGCCGAAGCCGGGACCGTCGTCGTCGATGCGCAGGTGCAGGCTGTCGCCATCGCGCCGGATGCTCACCGCGACCCGCTGCCGCGCCCACTTGCACGCGTTGTCCATCAGGTTGCCGAGCAGCTCGAACGCGTCGCCCTCGTCGATGCGCCAGGCGAGCGCGGGCGCGCAGTCGAGCGTGTGGACGAGTGCCTTGTCGGCATACACCTTGGCCAGCGAATCGCGGACCCGCTCCAGCACGGGGGCCAGCGCCAGCGCCGGCACGAAACGGGACGCGCCGCTCGCGGCGGCGCGGGCGAGCTGGTGCTGGACGATGTCGTCCATGCGCGTCACCTGCGCGGCCACCGCATCCGGCAGCTGCGCCGGCTCGCTCATCGCGGTGCGCAGCACGGCCAGGGGCGTCTTCAGGCTGTGCGCAAGGTGGCTCAGCGCCTCGCGATAGCGCGTCTGGCGCAGACGCTCCTGGGCGATGAGGGTGTTCAGGTTGTCGGTGAGCGCCGCCACCTCCACCGGGTAGCGCCCTTCGACCGTCGTCTGCTCGCCGCGCTCGATGGCGCGGATCTCGCGCGTCGCCTGGCGCAGCGGCGCCAGGCCCCAGCGCAGCAGCACCGTCTGCGAGAGCAGCAGCAGCAGTGCCGCGCCGCCCAGCCAGGCCCACGAGGTGCGCTCGAAGACGGCGATCTCGCGGTCGAACGCGGCCTTGTCCTCGAAGACCGAGAGCACCAGCGGCACCGAGCCTGCCTTGCCGGCCCAGGTCACGCCGGTGCCGACCGCGAGAAAGTCGCGCCCCGCCGCGCTCGCGATTTCATAGCGCCACTGCCCGGTGCCAACCTGGCGCGGCAGCGGCACCTCGACGCCGAGTGTCGACGGCGAAAGCCAGGTCTCGCGCCGCGCGACATTGACGATGCTCGCGTAGAGGCCCGAGCCGGGCAGCGACAGGCGTGGATCGGGGAAAGCCGCCGGCATGACGAGGGCGCCGCTGGCGTCGACCTCGGCCGCCGCGAGCAGCAGGTAGACGGTGTTCTGCAGCCGCGCGAAGCGCGCCGCGCGGACGCTCTCCTCATGGGCGCGCTGCACGGCCCAGCCGGCGCCGGCGAGGAACACGATCAGCATCAGCGCCGCGCCCAGCGTCAGGCGCGTGCGCAGCGAATCGCGCCACCTCATCCGAGCCTGAACCGGTAGCCGCGCCCGCGCAGCGTCTCGATCGGCACGAGCGTGCCGTCGGGGTCGAGCTTGCGCCTCAGCCGTCCCATCAACACCTCGAGCACGTTGCTGTCGCG
Source organism: Burkholderiales bacterium (assembly GCA_028872015.1). GTDB lineage: Bacteria > Pseudomonadota > Gammaproteobacteria > Burkholderiales > Burkholderiaceae_C > Rubrivivax. Next base: position 3,936 of record JAGWLO010000035.1, read on the forward strand.
ATCCTCGTCGTGCGGGTACAGATAGTCGGAGAGCTCCTGCTTGCTGACGACGCGGGCGCGCTCGCGCACGAGGTATTCGAGCAGGCGGTACTCGAAGGCGGTGAGCTCGACGGCGGCGCCACCGAGCCGCACGGCCTGCGCCGGCACGTCGATGGCGAGCGGGCCCAGGGCGAGCACGTCCGACGTCGCATTGAGCGAGCGACGCAGCAGCGCCTTGACTCGCGCGAGCAGCTCGGGGTATTCGAACGGCTTGACGAGGTAGTCGTCGGCGCCGGCCTCGAGGCCCACGACCTTGTCCTGCCAGCTGCCGCGCGCGGTCAGGATCAGGATCGGCATCGTTCGCCCCGCGCCGCGCAGCCGCTGCACGACCGCGATGCCGCCCAGCCGCGGCAGGCCGAGATCGACGATGACGAGATCGACCGGGTACTCCTGCGCCTGGAACAGGCCGTCCCCGCCGTCGGCGGCGTGGTCGACGCGGTAGCCGTCGGCCTCGAGCTGCCGCGCCAGGCCGGCCCGCAGGGCCGCATCGTCCTCGATCAGCAGCAGGCGCACGAGGGGCCCGGTGGGTGGTGGGTCAGCGCACGATGCGCCCGCTGGCGACGTCGACGACGACGATGCGCACCTCACCCTGGGCGCTGAGGATCTTCACGCGCCAAACGGGCCGGTGGTCGACCTCGGCGCGCTCCACCGCGAGCACGCGGCCGCTGGCGACGCGCTGCGCCGCAGCGGCAGCCTCGTCGCGGCTGACGTCGGCCCACGCGGGCAGCGACAAGGCGACCAGCAGAGCACACAGACTGGGCTTGAGCAGCGGCTTCACCCCGTTATCGTCCCATAGGTTCCACCGACACGCCGGCCAGGCCGCCGACGCAGGACCTGTCGGTGTCGGCCTGGGCCTGGGCGCCGTCGGTGGCGCTGGCAACGGCGAGCTCGACGAAGCGGGCCGGGCGGTTCATGGGAGGCTCCATCGGTTGGGGACGAGCGCATCCTGCGCGGCGATGCATGAACCCAGGCTGAACGGATTCCGTCGGGCCGGCCCGGCGTCGGTAGGGGCTGCGCGCCGCGAGCTCACGTCGCGGGCTGGGCCAGACAGCCCTCGCGCTCGGCGGCGATGGCCTGTGCCCGACCCGGCGCCAGCCTTTCGAGCATCAGCCCCAGGCTCGGGGGTGCGCACCCGATCGCCTGTAGGACGTGCGCCCGCGACGGTGTCGGACATGCCCGGCACCTGCCGCGGGGCGCCGCGCGGCGGACCGCCATGGCGTAGCCTCGGCCATGCACCCCGTTTCCCAGTCCGAGCCGGCTTCAGCCGAAGCGCCCCGCGCACACCTGCAGCTGCCGGTCAATGTGCGCAGTCTGTCGCTGGTCATCCTGGCAACGATCGCGTCGCTGCTGGCGCTGCGCGTGGCCAGCCCGGTCTTCATTCCGCTGATGCTGGGTGTCATGCTGAGCTACGCGCTGAGCCCGCTGGTGGACCGGCTGGAGCGGCTGCGCGTGCCGCGTGCGCTGGGTGCCGCCGTATTGATCGGCGCCATCGGGGCTGGCTTCGGCTGGACCGCGTATTCCCTCAGCGACGATGCCGCGGCGCTGATCGAATCGCTGCCGGCTGCCGCCCAGAAGGTGCGCGAGTCCGTGCACGCGCGGCGTGGCCACGCGACGGCCATCGACCAGATGCAGCGAGCCGCCGCCGATCTGGAGCAGGCCGCCCAAGAAGGCGCCGCCGCCGCGCCGGCGTCGTCGCGCGGCGTCACCCGCGTGAGCATCGAGCGGGCGCGCTTCGACATCAAGGACTACCTCTGGACCGGCACGCTGGGGGCGGCGGCGGCGCTCGGTCAGGCCCTGGTCGTGGTGTTCATCGCCTACTTCGTGATGGCCTCGGGCAGCAGCTTCCGGCGCAAGGTGGTGAAGATCGCCGGCCCGACCTTCGCACGCCGCCGCATCACCGTGGAAGTGCTCGACAAGATCAGCGAGCAGATCCATCGGTACCTGCTCGCGCAGGTCTTCACCAGCCTGCTGGTCGGCCTGGCCACCTGGCTGGCCTTCCTGGGCCTGGGACTGCAGCACGCCGCCGTCTGGGGCGTCGCGGCCTTCGTGCTGAACTTCGTGCCCTACCTCGGCAGCATCGCCATTGCCGTCGGCGCAGGGTTGGTGGCCTTCGTGCAGTTCGGAACGCTGAACATGGTCCTGGCGGTGGCTGGGGTGGCGATGATCATCCACGGCCTCTCGGGGCAGTTGCTGACGCCCTGGCTGACGAGCCGGACCAACCGGCTCAACGCCGTGACCGTGTTCGTGGGCGTGCTCGCCTTCGGCTGGCTGTGGGGCGTCTGGGGCCTGCTGCTGGGGGTGCCCCTCCTGACCACGTTGAAGGCCGTCTGCGACCGCGTCGACGATCTGAGGCCGATCGGGGAAATGCTGGGTCACTGAGGCGGGGCCGCTGTCGCCCAGGTTCCGCCGTTGATGGCATTCCCCGTGGCCAGAGGAGCGGGCGCCTTCAGGTGTCCGGCGGAGGGTGTCTCGCGAGTGACTTGGTAATGCCCGGCGCTTCAGGGCGTGCGGCATCGAAGCGCGTCGATGGGCGTTGCCGGCGATGACGACGCAGCCCCCTCGTCTGGACCGTGCCGGACGTCGTGTCACTTCCCGATGCAGAAGCGGCCGAAGATCTCGCCGAGCAGGTCCTCGTTGCTGAACTGCCCGACGATCTCGCCCAGGGCGCGATGCGCCAGCCGCAGCTCTTCGGCCAGCAGGTCGAACGCGGCATCGGGCGCCGCCGCCAGGGCCTGCGCGGCCAGCAGGTGCGTGCGCGCGCGCTGCAGGGCCTGCACGTGCCGCGCGCGGGCGATGACCAGCCCTTCGGGCACGGCCTGCCAGCCAGCCTGCTGCAGCAGCGCCTGGCGCAGCGCGGGCAGCCCGGCGCCCGTGCGGGCCGACAGCGCCAGGCTGTCCACTGGCGCGGCAGCGCCGGGCAGGTCGGCCTTGTTGTAGACCTGCAGCACCGGCACGCCGGCGGGCAGGCGGGCCGCGATGGCGGCATCGGCCGCTTCGTAGGCGGGCTCGCCGCGGCGGCCGAGGTCGTGCAGGAAGATCACGGCATCGGCCTCGGCCAGGGCCTGCCAGGTGCGGGCGATGCCGATGCGCTCGACGGCGTCGGCGGCCTCGGCATCGTGGCGCAGGCCGGCGGTGTCGACGATGGCCAGCGGCACGCCCTCGATCTGAATCGTCTCGGCGATCTGGTCGCGCGTGGTGCCGGGCAGGGGCGTGACGATGGCGCGCTCGGCGCCGGCCAGCGCGTTTAGCAGCGAGCTCTTGCCGGCGTTGGGCTGGCCCGCCAGCACCACGCGCAGGCCGTCGCGCAGCAGCGCGCCCTGGCGCGCCCGGGCCAGGGCCGCATCGACGGCGGTGCGCAGGCCCTGGAGCTGGCCGCGGGCGTCGGCGCGCTCGAGGAAATCGATCTCCTCGTCGGGAAAGTCCAGCGTCGCCTCGACCAGCGTGCGCAGCCGCAGCACACGCTCGGCGAGCTGCGTCACCTCGGCCGAGAAGGCGCCAGCCAGCGAACGCGCGGCCGAGCGCGCGGCGGCTTCGGTGCTGGCGTCGATGAGGTCGGCCACGGCCTCGGCCTGCGCGAGGTCGAGCTTGTCGTTGAGGAAGGCGCGCTGGGTGAACTCGCCGGGCTCGGCCAGGCGCAGCCCGGGCTGCGCCTGCAGGCAGCGCGCCAGCAGCAGCTGCAGCAGCACCGGGCCGCCGTGGGCCTGGAGCTCGAGCACCTCTTCGCCGGTGTACGAGTGCGGCGCCGGAAAGTGGATCGCCAGGCCACGGTCGAGTGCCTGGCCGTCGCCGCCGCGGAACGCCAGCAGCGTGGCCTGGCGCGGCGCCAGCGGGCGGCCGCAGACGGCGTGGATCAGCGGTGCCAGATCGCGGCCCGAGGCACGCACGATGCCCACCGCGCCACGGCCGGCGGCGGTGGCGATGGCGACGATGGGATCGTGGTGGCGACCGAGCAGGGCGGTGTTCATGGCGCGCCGATTCTGGCGCGCCGGCGTTTGGCGCGGGTGGAGCGGCGCACGCCGGCAAGGGCCGCGCGCCTGGACCTCCTGAGCCGGCTCGGGGGGAGCCGGGTCGCCCGCATGCCTGCATCGTCGGCGCATCGGGGGCCGGGCTCAACCCCGGCCCAGGGCATTCCCGCCGCCAGGGTGTGTGCTATTTCGCGCGGACCCGTCGGCCCGCCGCCCGGGGCTACTTGCCCACCACGCCCATGCGCTTGTTGATCACCCATTGCTGGGCGATCGACAGCAGGTTGTTCGTCAACCAGTACAGCACCAGGCCGGCCGGGAAGAAGAAGAACATGAAGCCGAAGGCCACCGGCATGATCCACATCATCTTGGCCTGCACCGGATCGGGCGGCTTCGGGTTCAGCGCCACCTGGGCGATGGACGAGGCCATCATCAGCACCGGCAGGATGAAGTACGGGTCGGCGATCGACAGGTCGTGGATCCAGCCGATCCAGGGCGCGCCGCGCATCTCGACGCTGGACAGCAGCACCCAGTACAGCGAGATGAAGAACGGCATCTGCACGAAGATGGGCAGGCAGCCGCCGAGCGGGTTGACCTTCTCCTCGCGGTAGATGCGCATCATCTGCTGCTGCATCTCCTGCGGCTTGTCCTTGTAGCGCTCCTTCAGCTCGGCCACCTTGGGCGCCACCGCCTTCATCTTGGCCATGCTGCGGTAGGCGCTGGCGTTGAGCCAGAAGAACGCCGCCTTCAGGCACACGACCAGCGCCACGATGGCCCAGCCCCAGTTGCCCAGCAGGCCGTGCAGGCGCGTCAGCAGCCAGAACAGCGGCTTGGCCAGCACGTAGAGCCAGCCGTAGTCCTTGACGCGCTCCAGTCCCGGGGCCAGCGCGGCCAGCATGTCTTCCTTCTGCGGGCCGGCGAAGAGCGTGGCGTCGATGGACTTGCGGGCCCCGGGCGCCACGACGCCCATCGGCACCACCATCGCGATGGTGTATTCGTCGGGGCCGGTCTGGGCGGTGCGGAACTCGCGCGGCAGCGGCGTGGGCAGCAGCCAGGCGGAGGCGAAGTAGTGCTGCACCATCGCCACCCAGCCGTTGTCGGCGCTCTTCTCGTGGCTCTCGGTGGCCACGTCCTTGAACGGGATCTTCTGGTAGTGGCCGGCTTCGGTGTACATCGCCGGGCCGGTGAAGGTGGAATAGAAGTGCGAGCCGGCATCGGCCGGCTTGCCGTCGCGCGCGAGCTGCAGGTACAGCTGCGGCGACACCGGCGTGCTGCCGCCGTTGACGAACTCGTTCTTGACGTCGATCGTGTAGGCGCCGCGCCGGAAGGTGTAGGTCTTGATCAGCTGCCGCCCGTCCACGGGCTGCGACTGGAAGCGCAGCGTCAGCGAAGTCTCGCCCGGTGCCAGCGTGCGCGGACCGGGGTCGATCACCATCGGCGTGAGGTGGTTGGGCAGCGCCACGCCGGGCTGGGTCGTCACCAGGCCGGTCTGCGCGACGTAATGGTGCTGGGGGGTGTCGTCGAACAGCACCACGTCTTCCCGGGCGTCGGCCGATTCGCGGTACCCCAGCAGCTGCAGCCGCACCAGCGTGCCGCCCCGGCTGTCGAAGGTGGCCTTGACGACGTCGGTGGTGATCGTCACCTGCTGGTCCGCCGGGGCGGTGCCGGCGCTGGCGCCGGCCGCGGTACCGGTGGCCGTGCCGCCGGCGGTGACGATGGTGTTCGCGCTGCCGGGCGTGCCTCCGGTCGCACCCGGCACCGCCGCCTGGGTCGCCGGCGGCGCGGCGCTGCTGGTGGCCGCCGGCACCGCGCCGCCGAACATCGAGGGATGGCCGTGTTGCTTGTTCCAGCTGTCGTACAGCAGCACCAGCGACATGATGAAGATCACCCACAGCAGGGTGCGGCGCATATCGGTCATGGTGTGTTCCGGTCCGGGTGGCCGCGTTCGGCGGCAGTGGAAGTCGGGTCCAGGCGGCCTGAGCAGCCTGGGCGGCCCAGCGGGGCCAGAGTGTCGGGCACGGGGTCGCGGCCGCCGGCGCACCAGGGGTGGCACCGCAGCAGCCGGGTGGTGCCCAGCCAGGAGCCCCGCAGCGCGCCGTGGCGCTGCAGCGCCAGCAGCGTGTAGGCCGAGCAGGTGGGCTCGAAGCGGCAGGCATTGCCGAGCCAGGGCTTGAGCAGCAGGCGGTAGCCGCGCACGAGCCCGATCAGCAGCTGCTGCGGCCCCCGCGCCAGCGCACCCAGAACGGCATCGCGCCCGAAGCGCGTCACGGCCTCACCCGCGCCAGCAGCGCGTCGAGCTCGGTGCGGGCGGCCAACGCCAGTGCCGCCGAACTGGCCGACACAAATCGTTCGGGCGCGAAGGCGCTACGCAGGCGTACCAGCCACAGGCCTGCGGGCAGATGTTGCCGGTGGCGCTCGAAGGCGGCGCGGATCTGCCGCTTGAGCAGGCTGCGCGTGACGGCGCGGCGTGCGTGCCGCTTCGGGACCAGGGCCCCCAACCATTGCCGGTCTGGCGTGATATCCACAGATTGGGTTGGAGTTAGGCCGAGCTCTGTGGATAACTCCTGGCCACCGGTCTTTTCGTCGCTGGGCGACACGGCCGAGGCCACCGCTGCAACGTGATGCAAGACGAAGTGAGTGCTTCGCGTCAACGAGCCGGCAGCGAGCAGGCGCTCGAAATCGGCCTTGTTGACAAGCCGAAGCGCAGGCTGGGCCAGGCCGCCGGCCTCAGACGGCCAGCCGCTTGCGCCCCTTGGCGCGACGGGCGTTGATGACCGCCCGGCCGCCGCGGGATTTCATGCGGACGAGAAAGCCGTGCGTGCGGGCACGCCGGATCTTGGAGGGCTGGTAGGTGCGCTTCATGCTGCTGGACCGAAAAACCGCCGTGCTGGCGAACCTGCAATTACAGCAAAAAACGCCAATCGGGTCAAACACTTGCACCGGAGGATGCCGGATCCGGCGGGGTTGACGGCGCGTCGGAAGTTGTGGATAACCATCCCCCGCCGACCTTCGGGACCCCCCGGATCGGTCGTCAGCAAAAGAAGATCTCCACACAATGAGTCTCGACCTATGGCAACGCGGTTGCGAGCGCCTCGCCGCGGAATTGCCTGAGCAGCAGTTCAATACCTGGATCCGGCCCTTGGCGCCGGAGCTGGCCGCGGAATCCGCGCCCGACAGCCCCCCGGGTTCCCCGACCGCCGGCAGCGGGCTGGCGCCGGCGGAGGAAGACGGGCTGACGCTGGCGCTGCAGGTGCCCAACCGCTTCAAGCTGGAATGGATCCGGGCCCAGTACGCCTCGCGCATCGAGGCCGCGCTGACGGCGGTCGCGGGCCGCCCGGTGCGGCTGGCACTGCGCCTGGGCCCGCGTGCCGAGGTCCCGGGCGGCGCCCCCGGGGCCGCGCGCAGCGGCGAGCAGCGCGTCGGCGCACTGGCGCTGGAGGCACTGGCCGAGGCCGGGTCGTCGATGGCGCGACGGGAGGCGCCGCCGGTCGCATCCAAAAGCACGGCCGCAGCGCCGATGGGCAACGCGGCGTTCGCGGCGGCCCTGCCGTCGAACAAGCTCAACACCGCACTCACCTTCGACACCCTGGTGGCCGGGCGCGCCAACCAGATGGCCCGCACCGCGGCCCTGCACGTGGCCGGCGCACCGGGCGTCATGTACAACCCGCTGTTCATCTACGGCGGCGTGGGCCTGGGCAAGACCCACTTGGTGCATGCGGTGGGCAACGCCCTGCTGAAGGACCGGCCGCAGGCGCGGGTGCTGTACCTGCACGCCGAGCAGTTCATCAGCGACGTGGTCAAGAACTACCAGCGCAAGACCTTCGACGAGCTGAAGGCCAAGTACCACAGCCTGGACCTGCTGCTCATCGACGACGTGCAGTTCTTTGCCGGCAAGGACCGCACGCAGGAGGAGTTCTTCAACGCCTTCGAGGCGCTGCTGACCAAGCGCGCCCACATCATCATGACCAGCGACACCTACCCCAAGGGGCTGGTGGACATCGACGAGCGCCTGACGAGCCGCTTCGATGCCGGCCTGACGGTGGCCATCGAGCCGCCCGAGCTGGAAATGCGGGTCGCCATCCTGATGCGCAAGGCGCAGGCCGAGGCCACCGAGATGCCCGAGGACGTGGCCTTCTTCATCGCCAAGAACGTGCGTGCCAACGTGCGCGAGCTCGAGGGCGCCCTGCGCAAGGTGCTGGCCTACAGCCGCTTCGGCCACAAGGAGGTGAACATCGCCCTGGCGCGCGAGGCCTTGAAAGACCTGCTGTCGATCCAGAACCGACAGATCGGGGTCGAGAACATCCAGAAGACGGTGGCCGACTTCTACAAGATCAAGGTCGCCGACATGTACAGCAAGAAGCGGCCGGCCAGCATCGCGCGGCCGCGCCAGATCGCGATGTACCTGGCCAAGGACATGACCAAGAAGAGCCTGCCCGAGATCGGCGAACTCTTCGGCGGCCGCGACCACACCACCGTGCTGCACGCGGTGCGCAAGATCGGCGACGAGCGCACGCGCAATCCCGAGCTCAACCAGCAGTTGCACGTGCTCGAGCAGACCCTCAAGGGATGAAGCCGGGCGCGCATCCGGTACCCCCGCGCGCACAAGCCTGTGGAGAAGATTCGGACAAGCCGGGCCTTGTCCACAGGCATCGTGGCGTCGCCCCGGTTGTTCATATTGCGGGTGCGGCAGCGGCGGGGCCGGGCGCACAGGGTTCACCGCCGCATAAGCCTTTGATGGAAAAGGCGAAAATAGGCTTGTCCCCAGAATATTGGTCGCTCTACCAGCTACTACCAGACTAAAAAGAGGAAACCATGATCGTCTTGAAGGCTGCGCAAGCGCAGCTCCTCGCTGCCCTGCAGTCGGTGGCCGGCATCGTCGAGCGTCGCCACACCCTGCCCATCCTGGCCAACGTGCTGCTGCGCAAGCAGGGCGACACGATCGAGTTCACCACCAGCGATCTGGAGATCCAGGTGCGCACCCGCGCCAGTCTGGGTGGCGACAGCGGCGAGATCGCCACCACGGTGGGCGCGCGCAAGCTCATTGACATCCTGCGCAGCCTGCCCGCCGACCAGGTGGTCAGCCTCTCGTCGGGCCAGAACAAGCTGACGCTGCAGGGCGGCAAGAGCCGCTTCACGCTGCAGACGCTGCCGGCCGACGACTTTCCGCTCGTCAACGAAGGCGTCGATTTCGGGCCCGTGTTTTCGGTGCCGCAGAAGACGCTGCGCGAGCTCATCAACCAGGTGCACTTCGCGATGGCGGTGCACGACATCCGCTACTACCTCAACGGCATCCTGTTCATTGCCGAGGGCAGGACGCTGACGCTCGTGGCCACCGACGGCCACCGGCTGGCGCTGGCGCAGTCGCAGCTGGAATCCGAAGTGCCGAGCAAGCAGGAGGTGATCCTGCCGCGCAAGACCGTGCTCGAGCTGCAGCGGCTGCTGAGCGAGGACGACAGCGCCATCGAGATGCGCTTCGCCGGCAACCAGGCGCGCTTCGCCTTCTCGGGCCTCGAGTTCGTGACCAAGCTGGTCGAGGGCAAGTTCCCCGACTACAACCGCGTCATCCCGCGCAATCACAAGAATTCGGTGGTGCTGGGCCGCGCGCCGCTGCTGGCCAGCCTGCAGCGGGCCGCGATCCTCACGAGCGAGAAGTTCAAGGGCGTGCGGGTCAACATCGAGCCCGGGGTGCTGCGCATCGCCTCGAGCAACGCCGAGCAGGAAGAGGCCAAGGAAGAACTCGAGATCGACTACGACGGCGACCCGATCGAGATCGGCTTCAACGTTACCTACCTCATCGACGTGCTGGCCAACAGCGCGCACGAGATGGTCAAGCTCGAGCTGCAGGACAGCAGCGCCAGCGCGCTGTTCAGCCTGCCCGAGCAGCCCGGCTTCCGCTATGTCGTGATGCCGATGCGGATATAGCCCACCCCCGGAGCGGCCTTGCCGCTCCCTTCAAGGGGGCAATGCCAGCGGCCGGGCAGAGCCCGATCCGTGGCGCGTGCTTGATGGACCACCCGCTTTGACCCAATCACACTCGATGAACGAACCTTCCAAGAACGACGACGGCGTGACCCAGCGCGCGGTGCCCAGCGCCGCCGGCCAGGCCGCGTCCACCGGCAGCGAGGCCAGTGCCGCCTACGGCGAGGGCAGCATCCAGATCCTGGAAGGGCTGGAGGCCGTGCGCAAGCGCCCGGGCATGTACATCGGCGACACCAGCGACGGCACCGGCCTGCACCATCTGGTGTTCGAGGTGGTCGACAACTCCATCGACGAGGCGCTGGCCGGGCATTGCGACGACATCGTCGTCACCATCCACAGCGACAACAGCATCAGCGTCATCGACAACGGCCGCGGCATCCCCACGGGCGTGAAGATGGACGACAAGCACGAGCCCAAGCGCTCGGCCGCGGAGATCGCGCTGACCGAGCTGCACGCCGGCGGCAAGTTCAACCAGAACAGCTACAAGGTCAGCGGCGGCCTGCACGGCGTGGGCGTGAGTTGCGTCAACGCGCTCAGTCAGTGGCTGCGCCTGACCGTGCGCCGCGAAGGCAAGGTGCACTTCATGGAGTTCCGGCGCGGCGTGCCGCAGGACCGCGTGCTCGAGATGCGCGAGGGCTTCGAGGTGAGCCCGATGAAGATCACCGGCGAGACCGAGCGGCGCGGCACCGAGGTGCACTTCCTGCCCGACGAGAGCATCTTCAGCAACATCGACTTCCACTACGACGTGCTGGCCAAGCGCCTGCGCGAGCTTTCGTTCCTGAACAACGGCGTCAAGATCAAGCTCGTCGACGAGCGCAACGCCAAGGAAGACAACTTCGCCTTCGCCGGCGGCGTGCGGGGCTTCGTGGGCTTCATCAACACCGGCAAGAAGGTGCTGCACCCCAACATCTTCCACGCCATGGGCGACAAGATGAGCGAGCAGGCCACCAACATCGGTGTCGAGGTGGCCATGCAGTGGAACGACGGCTACGCCGAGAACGTGCTGTGCTTCACCAACAACATCCCGCAGCGCGACGGCGGCACCCACCTCACCGGCCTGCGCGCGGCGATGACGCGCGTGATCAACAAGTACATCGACGACCACGAGATCGCCAAGAAGGCCAAGGTCGAGATCGCGGGCGACGACATGCGCGAGGGCCTGGCCTGCGTCGTCAGCGTCAAGGTGCCCGAGCCCAAGTTCAGCAGCCAGACGAAGGACAAGCTGGTCAGCAGCGAGGTGCGCGGCCCGGTGGAAGACATCGTGGGCAAGCTGCTGACCGACTGGCTGCTCGAGAACCCGCTCGACGCCAAGATCATCTGCGGCAAGATCGTTGACGCCGCGCGTGCCCGCGAAGCTGCCCGCAAGGCGCGCGAGATGACGCGCCGCAAGGGCGTGCTCGACGGCCTGGGCCTGCCGGGCAAGCTGGCCGACTGCCAGGAGAAGGACCCGGCCGAATGCGAGATCTACATCGTCGAGGGTGACTCGGCCGGCGGCAGCGCCAAGCAGGGCCGCGACCGCAAGTTCCAGGCGATCCTGCCGCTGCGCGGCAAGATCCTCAACGTCGAGAAGGCGCGCTACGAGCGGCTGCTGAGCAGCGAGTCGATCGTCACGCTGATCACCGCGCTGGGCACGGGCATCGGGGCCGAAGACTTCAACATCGACAAGCTGCGCTACCACCGCATCATCATCATGACCGATGCCGACGTGGACGGCGCGCACATCCGCACCCTGCTGCTGACCTTCTTCTACCGCCAGATGCCGGTGCTGGTGGAGCGCGGCCACATCTACATCGCGCAGCCGCCGCTGTACAAGGTGAAGCTGGGCAAGCACGAGGAATACCTGAAGGACGGCCTGGCGCTGGACGCCTACCTGCTGGGCGTGGCGCTGGACGGCGCCTCGGTCTGGCCCGACGGCCCCGCCGCCGGCGGGCGGCCGGCGATCGAGGGCCCGGCGCTCGAGACGCTGGCCCGCCGCTACCTGGTGGCCAATGCGGTGATCGAGCGGCTGTCCAACTGGATGGACGTGGACGCGGTGCGCGCCATCGCCAGCGGCCTGACCTTGAACCTGGACGACGCTGCCAGCGCCGAAGCCGCCGCGGTGGCGCTGCAGGCGGCGCTGCGCGACGCGCAGGTGGCGGCCGAGTTCGACGCCCGCACCGACAAGCACCTGCTGCGCATCAGCCGGCGCCACCACGGCAACGTCAAGAGCAGCGTCATCACGCAGGACTTCGTCCACGGCGCCGATTACGCCGCCTTGGCCAACGCCGGCACCTCGTTCCTGGGCCTGCTCGGGCCCGACGCCGTGGCGCGCCGAGGCGAAGGCGAGAAGATGAAGGAGCAGAAGGTGGCCGACTTCCGCGCCGCGATGGCGTGGCTGATGCAGCAGGCCGAAGGCGCCGTCGGCCGCCAGCGCTACAAGGGTCTGGGCGAGATGAACCCCGAGCAGCTGTGGGAGACGACCATGGACCCCGCCGTGCGCCGCCTGCTGAAGGTGCAGATCGACGACGCGATCGAGGCCGACCGGGTGTTCACCATGCTGATGGGCGACGAGGTGGAGCCGCGCCGCGATTTCATCGAGAGCAATGCCCTGCGGGCGGCGAATATCGACGTGTAGGGCCGACCCGGCGGGCGCCGCTCGAGGGTTCACACCCTACCGTGGAGCGACGAACTCGTGACAATCAGTCTTCCACAATAAACGGAGAGACTGATGGAAGCCCAGAAGAAGCTGCGCCTGCTCGGAGCGCTGACGGTTCTGGCCACGCTCGGTGCCTCAGGCACGGCGCTCGCCGCGGACGGCAGCGCCGGCAACGACATCCTCGATCAATGCCAGTACCTTCCGCTGGCAACGAACCTGACGGCACCGGCGAAATTCGGCGCCCAGAACACCAGCGTCTGCGTCGACATCCCGGTCGAGGTGCACAAGGCCCGGATGGTGTTCAACATGGATACCGACACCGTCGACGGCAAGGGCAATTCCAACGGTCTGAAGCACATGGTCATGATGGGCAACGTCATGAAGGACCAGATCAAGCGGGGCTTGATCCGGCCCGAGGACGTTTCCATCATCGGCATCCTTCACGGCTCGGCGCTGAAGTGGGCGACCAAGGCCGTGCCGCCGCAGCAGAAGCAGTTCATCGACGCGATCTTCAAGCTCAAGCAGGAGGGCGTGAACATCCAGCTCGAGGCCTGCGCCGCCGCGATGAATGGCGCCGGGCTGACGAAGCAGAACCTGTACACCTACGATGCCGACGGCAGGCCCGACCCCAAGGCCGGGGGCCGGATCTACGTGAACCAGGGCGCCTTCGGGCGCGAGCTCTTCCTCGAGAACCAGGGCTATGCGTATTTCGAGGAGGGCTACGATGACCACGAGAAGAAGTAGGTCCCTCCGCCCCGAGACCGCCTCGAGCCTGAGGCGGGTCGGCGCGAGCGCGTCGGCGGCCGAGACCCTCGCCGGCAGCGAGCCGTGAGACCGCCTTCCCAGGCGCCGGCCCCCGCGGCGGCACGTCCGCACGGGGCCGCCTCGTCCACACCCGGCCCATCGGCCAGGGTGGTCCTCTTCGGTGCATCGTGGTGCGGTTCCTGCCGACTGGCGCGGGCGTACCTGGCCCGATCGGGCATCGCTTACAGCGACGTCGACATTGATTCCCCGGCCGGTCGGCGGGCGTATGCCGCTGCCGGGGGTGGCGGGGTGCCCTTGCTCGTGGCCGATGGGGACCGGCTGCAGGGCTTCAGTGAACTGGCCTACGACTATTTCTTCGCCAGACATCCGTGACAGGTGCCGGGCCCGCCTGGCCCACGGTGCCGGGGCCTGGGCCTGGGTCGCACCCGGGCCCGGGTGCGCTCAGCCCGGCACCCCGAAGCCGGCCCCCAGCTCGGACCGCAGGTACTCCACCAGCACCCGCACGGCGCGGGGCACGTACGGGCTGTAGGGACGGATGGCGTACAGGCCTTCGCCGAAGTAGCCCACCGGGCGCCAGCGCGGCAGCACGCGCTGCAGCCGGCCGGCGGCGAGATCGGCGCCGGCGCTGAAGTCGGGCAGCAGCGCGATGCCCAGGCCGCCCAGCGCCGCCTCGCGCAGCGCCTCGCTGTTGTTGGCGGCAAAGGGCCCGGCCACCGGCACGCTGATGCGGGCGGCAGTGCTGGCGCGGGCCGCGCCCTCGAAGCTCCACACCGCCTTTTCGCCCGGGCGCAGGTAGCGCAGGCAATCGTGGCCGGCCAGGTCTTCGGGGCGCTGGGGCACGCCGCGGCGGCGCAGGTAGGCCCGCGCGGCCACCAGCAGCGCGTCGGTGCGGCACAGCAGCCAGGCCACGTGGGTCTCGGGCGCGGCGTTGGTGTGGCGCAGCGCGAGGTCGAAGCCCTCCTGCGCCATCGCGCTGAGGCGGTCGGACAGCTCGAGCTCGATCCGCACCTCGGGGTGGGCACGCAGGAAGGCCGGCAGGCGCGGCACGATCTGCTGCCGCCCCAGCGCCACCGGCGCGGTCACGCGCACCAGCCCGCGCGGCGCCGCGGCGCGGTCGGACACGCCCGCAAAGCCGCGCTCGATCTGCTCGAACGGGCCGCGGGTGGCGTCCACCAGCTGCTGGCCGGCCTCGGTCAGGCGCACGCTGCGGGTGGTGCGGCTGACCAGGCTCACGCCCACCGCCTGCTCCAGCTCGCGCAGGCGCTGGCTCATCGCGGCCTTGCTGACGCCCAGGCGCTGCGCGGCCGCGGTCAGGCTGCCGGCGTTGTCGATCACGCCGAGCCAGCGCAGGTGCAGCCACAGGGTTTCGATGTTTCGCTCGGTCATGGCCGATTGTTCAGCATCCTGAACAATGTGTTCAGCGCGGCCACCCTGGTCAGCGCGGCCCGCGGTACCTAGACTTTGCAGCTCCACCCGCCCTTCGAGGACCGCCCCATGAGCACCCCCCCCCGCTACACCGCCACCGCGAACATCGGCCACTGGATCGGGGGGCGCGCGGTCGACGGCAGCGGCGCGCGCACGCAGACGGTGTGGAACCCCACCACCGGCCAGGCCGCGCGCCAGCTGCTGCTGGGCGGCCCGGCCGAGGTGGAGGCGGCGGTGGCCGCCGCGCGCGCGGCCCAGCCCGCCTGGGGCGAGCTGCCGCCGATCCGCCGGGCCCGCGTGATGAACGCCTTCCTGGCCCTGATGAACCAGCACAAGGACACGCTGGCTTCGATGATCACGGCCGAGCACGGCAAGGTGTTCAGCGATGCCCAGGGCGAGGTGATGCGCGGCATCGACATCGTCGAGTTCGCCTGCGGCGTGCCGCAACTGCTGAAGGGCGACTACACCGACCAGGTCTCCACGGGCATCGACAACTGGACGCTGCGTCAGCCCCTGGGCGTGGTGGCCGGCATCACGCCCTTCAACTTTCCGTGCATGGTGCCGTGCTGGATGTTCCCGCTGGCGCTGGCCTGCGGCAACGCCTTCATCCTCAAGCCCAGCGAGCGCGACCCCAGCGCCAGCCTGCTGATGGCCGAGCTGCTGAAGCAGGCCGGCCTGCCGGATGGCGTGTTCAGCGTCGTCCAGGGCGACAAGGCGGTGGTCGACGCGCTGCTCACGCATCCCGACGTGCGGGCGGTCAGCTTCGTGGGCAGCACGCCCATCGCGCAGTACATCTACGAGACCGGCGCCCACCACGGCAAGCGGGTGCAGGCGCTGGGCGGGGCCAAGAACCACATGGTGGTGATGCCCGATGCCGACATCGAGCAGGCGGTGGATGCACTCATCGGCAGCGCCTACGGCTCGGCCGGCGAGCGCTGCATGGCGATCAGCGTGGCCGTGCTGGTGGGCGACGTGGGCGACCGCATCGTGCCGCGGCTGGCCGAGCGTGCGCGCGCGCTGAAGATCGGTGACGGCATGCGGCCGGAGACCGAAATGGGCCCGATCGTCACGCGCGAGGCGCGCGACCGCATCGAGGGCTACATCGCCACCGGCGTGGCCGAAGGCGCGCAGCTGGTGGTGGACGGCCGCGGCCTGCAGGTGCCGGGCCACGAGCAGGGCTACTTCACGGGCGGCACGCTGTTCGATCACGCCACGCCGCAGATGCGCATCTACCGCGAAGAGATCTTCGGCCCGGTGCTGGTGTGCATCCGGGTGAAGGATTTCGCCGCTGCGCTGGCGCTGGTCAACGGCCACGAATACGGCAACGGCGTGGCCTGCTTCACCGGCGACGGCGGCGTGGCGCGCGAGTTCGCGCGCCGGGTGCAGGTGGGCATGGTGGGCATCAACGTGCCGATCCCGGTGCCGATGGCCTGGCATGGCTTCGGGGGCTGGAAGAAGAGCCTGTTCGGCGACCTGCATGCCTACGGCGAGGAAGGCGTGCGCTTCTACACCAAGCAGAAGAGCGTGATGCAGCGCTGGCCGTCCAGCATCGGGCGGGGCGCCGAGTTCGCGATGCCCACCGCCAAGTGAGGCCGCCGCGCGGTCAGCCGACCGCGTCGGCAGGGTCGGCGGGGTTCGCCAGGTACGCCGCGTAACCCAGGCGCCGCAGCGTGCAGGCCGGGCAGCTGCCGCAGCCCCGGCCCCAGTCGTGGCGCTGGCTGCGCTCGCCCAGGTAGCAGGTGTGGGTGTGCTCGCGGATCAGGTCCACCAGCGCCTGGCCGCCCAGCGCCCGGGCCAGGCGCCAGGTGGCGGCCTTGTCGATCCACATCAGCGGCGTCTGCACCACCATCGGCGCCGCCAGGCCCAGGCTCAGCGCCACCTGCAAGGCCTTCAGCGTGTTGTCGCGGCAATCGGGGTAGCCCGAGTAATCGGTCTCGCACATGCCGCCCACCAGCACCTCGAGGCCGCGGCGGTAGGCCACCGCGGCGGCGAAGCCGAAGAACAGCAGGTTGCGCCCGGGCACGAAGGTGTTGGGCAGGCCGCTGCGCTGCAGCTCGATCGCCTGGTCCTGCGTCAGCGCGGTGTCGCTGATCTGGCCCAGCAGCGCCAGGTCGAGCCGGTGGTCGGGACCGAGCTTGGCGGCCCAGGCCGGAAACTGCTCGCGCAACCCGGCCAGCACCGTGTCGCGGCACTGCATCTCCACCGCGTGGCGCTGGCCGTAGTCGAAGCCGATGGTCTCGACATGGTCGTAGCGCTGCAGCGCCCAGGCCAGGCAGGTGGTGGAGTCCTGCCCGCCCGAGAACAGCACCAGGGCGCGGGCGTTCACGGCATGGCGCCTGCAGCCATCTCGCGATGCGGCCCCGGGGCGTGCCTGCGCCTAGCGCGAAGCCGGCGCGCTGGCGGCGGTGCTCACCGGTGCCGCCGGCGCGGTGGGCGGTCCCATGCGGGCCAGCTCGGCCTCGCTGACGACGTCGAACACCCGGATCACCTTCAGCACGCCGGGCACCGAGGCTGCCAGGTCGGCGGCGCGGTCGGCCTCGCGCGAGGTGACGATGCCCATCAGGTAGATGTAGCCGCGCTCGGAGACCACCTTGATCGCGCTGGCCTGCAGGTCCTTCGCCTCGAACAGCGTGGCCTTGACCTTGGTCACGAGCAGCGCGTCCTGCGAGCGCGAGCCGAACGAGCTGTTGGGCTGCACCGAGAGCTCGTTCACCACGGCGTGCACGTTGTCGATGCCGGCCACGGCGCGGCTGACGGCGGCCTTGGACGCGGCATCGGGCACCTCGCCGGTGATGAGCACCGTGCGGTCGTAGCTGACGACGTTGACATGGCCCAGCGTGGCCAGGTCGCGGATGCGGGCAGCGGCCTTGACCTCGATGGTCGTGTCGTCGACCTGGGTGCCCGTGGTGCGGCGGTCGATGGCCACCATGCCGGCGCCTGCGGCGGCGCCGCCGATGATGAGCGGCACGCAGCCCGCCAGCAGGCCCGACAGGCCGGCCCCGGCCAGCACGAGCGCGACCGCGGTGCGCTTGACGATGAATCTGGAATCGGTCACAGGTCTTGTTCCCCCATCAGCTGGAAATCGACTGCATCGCACAGGCAATGCAGAACGAGCATTTGCATCTCGGCCACCCGCGGCGTGCGCTCGGGCGGCACGGCGATGATGACGTCGGTCTCGGCCAGCAGCTCGCCGAAGGCCTGCGCACCGCGGCCGGCAAGCACGACGATGGTCATGTCCTTGGCCTGCGCGGCCGAGATCACGGCCGTGCTGTGGCCTTCGCCATCGTCGATGAACAGCAGCACATCGCCCGGCAGGCCCAGCGCCCGCACCTGCTGCGCCGCCTCGCGGCCCAGCGCCAGCGCCGCCAGCGGCGGCCGTTCGCGCTCGAAGCGGCCCGCGAACAAGCGCGCCATGTGCACCGCCAGCGCCGCGCCCGCACCGCTGCCGGCTACAAGCACCTTGCCGCCGCCGGTGAACGCGGCGAGCAGCGCGGCCGTGGCCTCGGCGATCGGGCGCGCGAGGGCCTCCGCGGCCTGGTACTGGAGGTCGGCGCTCTCGAAAAACTGCTGCTGGACACGTTGTTCGAGCATGGCCGCGCATCATAGGCCAGGGGTGGGCGCAGGCGTCTCGGGCCGTGTCCGGTTGCAAGCGCAGGCACGGCATCTCCGCCTGCTGGCCCGACGACGCCCGCCCGGGCCGGAGGCGCCGAGATTGCCGCCACGGCGCGCCGCCCTCATCATGGGCCTCCGCCGCCCCAGGAGCCCGCCCATGTCAGACCGCACCATCCGCCTGCAACGCGTGCTGCGCACCCGGCCCGAGAAGGTCTATCGGGCGTTCCTGGAAGCCGGCGCCCTGGCCAAGTGGCTGCCGCCCTACGGCTTCGTCTGCACGGTGCACGACCTCGACGCCCGGGTCGGCGGCCGCTTCCGCCTGTCGTTCCACAACTTCTCCAGCGGCCAGGGCCACGCGTTCGGCGGCGAGTACCTCGAGCTGGTGCCGAACGAATTCATCCGCTATACCGACCGCTTCGACGACCCGAACCTGCCGGGCCTGCTGGAGGTGACGGTATCGCTGCGGCCGGTGGTGTGCGGCACCGAGATGAGCATCACGCAGAGCGGCATCCCGGCGGCGATTCCGCTGGAGATGTGCATCCTCGGATGGCAAGAATCGCTGGCGCAGCTGGCGACGCTGGTCGAGCCCGAGATCCAGGGCTAGTTACGAGCCGGCCGCTGCCAGGGTCGCGATCAAGGCCGACATCCCGGACCCCGGGGCCGGCCGGTTCACCCGCAGCCGGCCCGGCGGCATGCCGGCCCCGGCCCGCCCCCGCCAGGAGACCCATGGCCAAGTTGATGAACCCGGGCGTTGCCGCTGCGCTGGCGGCAGCGCTGCTGTTCGGTGCCGGCACGCCGGCGGCCAAGCTGCTGCTGGCGCACACCGGGCCCTGGCTGCTGGCCGCGCTGCTGTACCTGGGCTCGGGCACGGGGCTGTGGCTGGTGCGACGGGCCTTCGGCGCGCAGGCGGTGCGCCCGTCGCGCGGCGAGTGGGGCTGGCTGGCGGGCGCCACGCTGGCCGGCGGCGTGGTCGGCCCGGTGCTGCTGATGGTGGGCCTGCGCTCGATGCCGGCCACGGCCGCGTCGCTGCTGCTCAATGCCGAGGGTGTGATGACGGCACTGCTGGCCTGGTTCGTGTTCAAGGAGAACTTCGACCGCCGCATCGCGCTGGGCATGCTCGCCATCGCCGCGGGCGCGGTGGTGCTGAGCTGGCCCGGGCCCGGGGCCCTGCGGATGGCGTGGGGCGCGCTGGCGGTGCTGGGCGCGTGCCTGGCCTGGGCCGTGGACAACAACCTCACGCGCAAGGTGTCGCTCACCGACGCCTCGTTCATCGCCATGGTCAAGGGGCTGGCGGCCGGCAGCACCAACCTCGCCCTGGCCCTGGCGCTGGGGGCGGCCTGGCCGTCGGCGCCCACGCTGGCCGGCGCGGCGCTGCTGGGCTTCTTGAGCTACGGCGCCAGCCTGGTGCTGTTCGTGGTGGCGCTGCGCCACCTGGGTACTGCGCGCACGGGGGCCTACTTCTCGGTGGCGCCCTTCTTCGGCGCGCTGCTGGGCGTGCTGGTGCTGCACGAGCCCGTGAGTACAGCCCTGCTGGC
The DNA here is from genome assembly GCA_028872015.1 of Burkholderiales bacterium. Lineage (GTDB taxonomy): Bacteria > Pseudomonadota > Gammaproteobacteria > Burkholderiales > Burkholderiaceae_C > Rubrivivax. Next base: position 23,888 of record JAGWLO010000035.1, read on the forward strand.
CGCCGGCGCGCTGATGGCGCTGGGCGTGTGGCTGCATCTCACCGAGCACCATGGTCACTGGCACACGCACGAGGCCGACACGCACACGCACGAGCATGTCCACGACGCGCACCACCGGCATGCGCACGCCGACGGCATCGACCCGGCCGAGCCGCACAGCCATGTCCACGCGCACGTGCCGATGGCGCACAGCCATGCGCACTACCCCGACGCGCACCACCGGCACGAGCACTGACCCTGCGTGCTGGCGCGGACGCTGCCGCCGCGCCTTCAGCCCTCGTCGAAGGCCGCGCGCAGCCACTCGACCTGCTCGCCGTCGATGGCCAGCACGTCGAAGCGGCAGGGCGGCGGGCTGGCAAAACGCAGCAGGTAGTGGCGGGCCGCGAGCCGCAGGCGCAGGCGCTTGGTGGCGCCGACGCTGGCGGCGGCGCCGCCGTGATCGGCACGCTGGCGCGCGCGCACCTCGACGAACACCAGCGTGCCGTCGCGGTCGCGCAGCACCAGGTCGATCTCGCCGCCACGGGCGTGCGGGCCACGCGCGAGCCGATAATTGCGCTCGACCAGCACCAGCCCACGCGCCAGCAGCCAGGCCAGCGCGCGGTCTTCGGCCGCATCGCCGCGGGCCTTGGTGCCGGCCTTCGACCCGGCCCCCGCGCCGGCAGCGCCCCACCGCCCCGTGACCATCGACCCCTCCTTGCTGCTGCGCGCCGCGCTGCAGGCCGCCGGCCAGCAGCAGCAGCAGCCCGGCACACTCTACGTCGTGGCCACGCCGATCGGCAACCTGGCCGACCTGACGCTGCGCGCCATCCATTGGCTGAGCCGCGTCGACGCCGTGGCCTGCGAAGACACGCGCGTGGCCGCGCAGCTGCTCAACCACCTGGGCCTGCACAAGCCGCTGATCGCGCTGCACGCGCACAACGAGCGCGCGGCGGCGCAGTCGGTGCTGGCGCGGCTGGCGGCGGGCGAGTCGGTGGCCTATGTCAGCGATGCGGGCACGCCGGCGGTCTCCGACCCCGGCGCGCTGCTGGTGGCGCTGGCGGCTGCGGCCGGCCACCCGGTGGTGCCGCTGCCGGGCCCGAGCAGCGCGCTGGCGGCGCTGAGCGCGGCCGGCGATGCGCTCGGCGCCGAGGGCGGCGGCTTCGTCTTCGGCGGCTTCCTGCCCGCGCGCGGCGGCGAGCGCCGCGCGGCGCTGGCCGCCGTGCTGGCCGAGCCGCGCACGCAGGTGCTGTTCGAGGCGCCGCATCGCATCGCCGATCTGCTCGCCCAGCTGGCGGCCCAGGCGCCGCAGCGCCGGGTGACGCTGGCCCGCGAGCTGACCAAGCAGTTCGAGACCGTGGTCACCCAGGCGGCCGCCGAGCTGCCGGCGTGGCTGGCCGCCGACGCCCACCGCGGCCGCGGCGAGTTCGTGCTCGTGCTGCATGCCCTGCCGCCGCCCCCGGTCGTCGAGGACGCCTTGCCGCCGGCCGCGCTGCGCACGCTGGCCGTGCTGCTGCGCGAGCTGCCGCTGAAGCAGGCGGTGGCGCTGGCCGCCGAGCTGACGGGTGCGCCGCGCAACGCGCTGTACCAGCAGGCGCTGCGGGCGCGCGAAGGCCCCTGACCGACCGCGGGCCGGCCCCCGGCCGGCTGGGCCGCCGCCCGCCGACCCGGGCAGCCGCAAGGCCCTGGGCCGGGCCGCCGCGGACCCGGCTCCTACAATCTGCCCCTGTTCCGCTCTCGCTCCAGGCTGCCCGATGATCACCCGCGAACCCACCCTCGAGCGCCTGGCCATCGCGCAGTCGCTGATGCTCGATCCGTTCGGCCTGTCCGAGGCCACGATGGCGCATGCGCTGGCCACCATCGGCGAGCACCGCATCGACGACGCCGACCTGTACTTCCAGACGACGCGCCATGAAGGCTGGAGCCTGGAGGAAGGCATCGTCAAGAGCGGCAGCTTCAGCATCGACCAGGGCGTGGGCGTGCGCGCGGTGGTGGGCGAGAAGACGGCCTTCGCCTACTCCGACGACCTGAGCCCCGAGTCGCTGCTCGAGGCCGCGCGCACCGTGCGCACCATCGCGGCGGCGGGCCAGCACCGGCGCGTGAAGGTGGGCCGCGCGCCGCGCATCGCCCCCAGCCGCGTGCTGTACGCGCCCACCGACCCGATCGCCACGCTGGACAGCACGCAGAAGGTGGCGCTGCTCGAGAAGGTGGAGCGGCTGGCGCGCGCGAAAGACCCGCGCGTCGTGCAGGTGATGGCCAGCCTGGGCGCCGAGTACGACGTGGTGCTGGTGGCACGCGCCGACGGCACGCGCGCGGCCGACGTGCGGCCGCTGGTGCGCCTGAACGTGACCGTGATCGCCGAGCAGACCGTGGCCGGGGTCGTTCGGCGCGAGGTCGGCAGCGGCGGCGGCGGTGGCCGCTTCGGCCTCGGCTACTTTCAGGATGCGGTGATCGAGCGCTACGTCGACCACGCCGTCAAGGCCGCGCTGACCAACCTCGACAGCCGCCCGGCGCCGGCCGGCGAGATGACGGTCGTGCTCGGCCCCGGCTGGCCCGGCGTGCTGCTGCACGAGGCCGTCGGCCACGGCCTGGAAGGCGACTTCAACCGCAAGGGCGCGTCCACGTTCAGCGGGCGCCTCGGGCAGCGCGTGGCGGCCAAGGGCGTGACCGTGCTCGACGACGGCACCCTGGCCGACCGCCGCGGCTCGCTCAACGTCGACGACGAGGGCCACGTCACGCAGCGCAACGTGCTGATCGAGGACGGCATCCTGCGCGGCTACATGCAGGACAGCCTGAACGCGCGCCTGATGGGCGGCAAGCCCACCGGCAACGGCCGCCGCGAGAGCTACGCCAGCCTGCCCATGCCGCGCATGACCAACACCTACATGCTGGCCGGCACGCGCACCAAAGCAGAGATCCTGGCCAGCATCAAGCGCGGCTTGTATGCCACCAACTTCGGCGGCGGCCAGGTCGACATCACCAGCGGCAAGTTCGTGTTCTCGGCCAGCGAGGCCTTCTGGGTCGAGAACGGCAAGATCCTCTACCCGGTGAAGGGCGCCACCCTCGTGGGCAACGGGCCCGAGGCGATGACGCGCGTGAGCATGATCGGCAACGACCTCGAGCTCGACACCGGGGTCGGCGTGTGCGGCAAGGAAGGCCAGAGCGTGCCGGTGGGCGTGGGCCAGCCCACGCTGCGCATCGAGCGCCTCACGGTGGGCGGCACCGCGTAGATGGCGCCCCCGACCTCGCCCCGCTCGGTCACGCTGGCGGACATCGAGGCGGCCGCACAGCGCATCGCCGGCCAGGTGCTGGCCACGCCCTGCCTGGAAAGCCGCACGCTCTCGCAGATCGTGGGCGCGCAGGTGTTTCTCAAGTTCGAGAACCTGCAGTTCACGGCCTCGTTCAAGGAGCGCGGCGCGCTCAACAAGCTGGCCGCGCTGGTGGCCTCGGGCGAGCCGATCCGGGGCGTGGTGGCGGCCTCGGCCGGCAACCACGCGCAAGGCGTGGCGCACCACGCGCAGCGCCTGGGGCTGCGGGCGGTGATCGTGATGCCCTCGATCACGCCCTCGGTGAAGATCGAGCGCACGCGCGGCTTCGGTGCCGAGGTGGTGCTGCACGGCGACAGCTTCGACCAGGCGCGCGAGCATGCGCTGCGGCTGGCCGACGAACAGGGCCTGGTCTTCATCCACGCCTTCGACGACCCGCTGGTGATCGCCGGCCAGGGCACCATCGGGCGGGAGATGCTGCAGGCGCAGCCCGGGCTCGATACGCTGGTCATCGCCGTCGGCGGCGGCGGCCTGATCGCCGGCATCGCCACCGCAGCGCGTGCGCTCAGGCCCGACATCGAGATCATCGGCGTGCAGACCTCGCGCTTCCCGGGCATGGTCAACGCCATCAAGGGCACGGCGCACCCGCAGGGCGCGGGCACGATCGCCGAAGGCATCGCGGTCGGCCAGCCGGGTGAGCTGACGCAGGCCATCATCCGCGAGCGGGTCGACGACCTGGTGCTGGTCGACGAAGGCGACATCGAGCAGGCGATCGTGATGCTGCTCGAGATCGAGAAGACGCTGGTCGAAGGCGCGGGTGCGGCCGGCCTGGCGGCGCTGCTGAAGGACCCGGCGCGCTTCGCCGGCCGCCGCGTGGGGCTGGTGCTGTGCGGCGGCAACATCGACCCGCTGCTGCTGGCCGCCATCCTCGAGCGCGGCATGGTGCGTGCCGGCCGGTTGGCGCGCATCCGGGTGGCCGCGCGCGATGCGCCCGGCATCCTGGCCCGCATCACGGCGCTGGTGGCCGATGCTGGCGCCAACATCGACGAGGTGCATCACCAGCGCGCGTTCTCCACCCTGTCGGTGCAGAGCGTGGAGATCGAGCTCGTGCTGCAGACGCGCAACCCGGCGCACGTGCAGGACGTGCTCGCACGCCTGAACGCGGCCGGCTTCGACAGCCGCGTGTACTGAACCGAACGCGACCGGCGGTACGCCGATCGGCGCCGGGCTCAGAGGTGCATCGCCACCTCCATGAAGACGGTGCGGCCGAAGGGGTCGTAGATGCCGGCCAGCAGGTTGCCGTTGAGCAGCAGCGGGTTGGCGCCGTAGCCGGCGATCGGGGGGTTCTTGCCGAACATGTTGTTGATGCCCATGCGGACGTCGACATGCGGAAAGTGGTACCCGGCGCTGAGGTCGAAGTAGTCGTACGAGGGCACGTGCGAGTCCACCGCGTAGACCGTCTCGCCCGAGAAGCCGGCATTGGTGCCCTCGAAGTCCATCGCGCCGATGTGGCGCCAGTTCAGCGAGGCCTCGAACGCGGCGTGCGTCCAGGTCGTGCGCAGGCTGTGGCGCCAGTGCGGGATCGGCGAGGTGGGGCCGATGTTCGAGCAGCTGGCGCCGAACAGGCCGGCGCAGTCGACGACGGGCACGGCGGGGTTGACCGCGATCCTGTTGCTCAGGAGCTTGCTGCCGTTGAAGGCGAAGCCCAGGCGGTTGCGCGGGTCCAGCGCGAAGGCGTACTGCGCCGCGAAGTCGATGCCGCGCTCGGCCCAGTTGCCGGTGTTGGCGCGCGTGGCCAGAACCCGGCCCGCCGTGAGCGAGCCGCCCGGGCCGCGCCGGACCAGGTTGCAGAAGATCGGGTTGCCGGTGGCCACGCATTCGGGCAGCGAGACGCTGGCCGGGATGGAGCCGATGTAGTTCTTGATGTCGATCTGCCAGTAGTCGATGCTGGCCAGCAGGGACGGCGCGCGGCGGAAGTTCGTGAAGACGACGCCGGCCGTGATCGACTTGGCGTGCTCGGGCTTGAGCGCGTCGTTGCCTCCGGTGACGACATTGATGCCGTTGGCCACCGGGATCGCGCCGTACTGCGCTGCCGGCAGGCCGGTGTTGGCGCAGCCGGCCTGGCTGGCCGTGGGCGTCGGCCCGCTGCAGGGGTCGGCGATCGGCTGCACGTTGGTGGACTGGCCCAGGAATAGCTCGTGCCCGTTGGCCGCGCGGATGGCCTGGCTGCGGCCGGCCCGGAACCGCACCTGGTCGATCGGGGCCCAGACCGCGCCCAGGTTGTACGCGTTGGCGCCGCCCTGCGGGTTGTAGCGCGCATAGCGGTCGGCCAGGTCCAGGCTCAGCTCCTTGGCGAACGGCCGGTTCTCGATCAGCGGCACCTTGAGCTCGGCGAAGACCTCGCGCACATTGAAGCTGCCCGCGGTCGGCAGCTGGCCATAGAGCACGTTGCTCGCGTACATGAGGTCGCCGGTGGCCAGCGAGTCGCTGGGCTGGTTGCTGACCGTCTCGCTGCGGTACTCGGTGCCCAGCGCGAGGTCGAGCGAGTCCTCGGCCCAGGGGCTGGTCAGGCCGTAGGCGCCCAGGTCGCCGACGACCTGGGCGCTGACCACCTTCTGGGTGGCGTAGCCGGCGTTGCCGCCGCTGCCGGTGATGTAGCCCAGGGCCGCCGGCGTGACGCCGCCGGCCGACCAGATGTTGTAGGGCACGCAGGCCGGGTCCGACCCGTCCACCACCGACTGGCAGGTGGGCGTGCCGCCCACGCTCACCACGTTGAGGGCGTTGGTGAGTCGCGTGATCGAGATGTCGTTGGTCACCCGCTCGTTCGCCGTGACCTTGCCGTAGTTCACCGAGGCGTCGTAGGTCCAGTCGGCGTCGAGGTGGCCCTTCACCCCGAACACCACCCGGTACGAGGTGTGGCGGAAGTTGTCGCCCAGCGGCCCGCCTTCGACATTGCGGCGGCCGATGCCCACCTGCGCGGTGCCGGCCGTGGTCAGGCCGTTCTGGGTGCACAGGATGTTGAACTCGCTGGCCGACAGCAGCGGGTTGCTGCAGGGGACGGCGTAGACCTGCGGGCCGATCAGGGACGGTGCCGTGCCCGAGGGCTCGTACTGCACCGAGGTCTCGTCGTGCATGTACGTGCCCTCGAGGTAGAGCTGCGCATGCGGGTTGACGGTGTAGTGGGCGAAGATCCCGGCGGTGCTGCGCTTGTCCGGCCGCTGCAGGCTCTCGGGGCGCGAGAAGTTGTAGCCGTCGGCGGCCGGGTCGTAGGGGCGCAGCGCGGTGCCCGAGGCGTCCAGCGTGTAGGCGCTGCCGTCGGGGTTGACGAACTGGCCGCGCGGCGTGGTGCCATCGAGCAGGCAGCCGTAGGACGAGCCCGTCTCCTGCAGCGTGCAGGCGCTGAAGTCGCGGCTGGAGGCCAGGATGCCCGCGCTCTGGCGCAGCCCGGCATAGACCACCACATGCCCGGACTTGCCGGCGAAGTCGGTGCCGAAGACGCCGTTGACGTCGTAGTTCTGGCCGTCGAAGACACCCGAGGTGTTCGGCTCGACGCCGCTGGCGCGCGCGATCTCGTGCAGGCCGCCGCGGTTGTTGCCGTCGTAGAAGCCGCCGCCCTGCACCACGAGCTTGCCGCCCGTGTAGTCGGTGTCCATGACCAGGTTGACGACCCCGGCCTCGGCATCCGAGCCATAGATCGAGGAGGCGCCTCCGGTCAGCACCTCGACCCGCTTGATGAGGATCTCGGGAATGGTGTGCAGGTCTGCCGAGGGGTTGATCGCGTCGCCCGGGTTGATGCGCCGGCCGTTCATCAGCACCAGGGTGCGGAACGCGCCCACGCCGCGCAGGTCCACCGTGGCCGTGCCGGTCAGCGGGGTCTGGGCCACGCCGACGCCCGAGTCGGTGAGGCCTGCATTGGCCTGCGGCAGGCTGATCAGCAGGTCCTCGGTCTTGGTCGTGCCCTGGCGTGCCAGCTCGGAGGCGTCGATCATCGAAACCGGGGCCGGGCTGCTCGCGTTCGGCGTCAGGAACCTGGTGCCGGTGACGACCAGCACCTGCTGCGCCACGTCGGCCTTCGGGGCCGGGCGGGTCGTCGCGGCGGCGGAGGCTGCGGTCGATGCGGCCGCGCTGGCGGCCTGGGCGCTGGCCGGCACCGCTTGCTGGGCGCTCACCGGGCCGGCAAGGGCCAGTGCCAGCAGGGCGACTGCCGCGAGGGCCGGCGACGATGCGCGCGCCCTGGGTGCTGCGTGCAGCCGCGGCTGCAGAACTTGCTTGTCCATGTTGCGTTGTCCCCGTTTGGTTTTGTGTGCGACCCCGGCTTGCCGGTCTCACGAAGAGTCGCTTCCGGTCGTCTCAAGGCTGGGGCCACAGCCTGTAGGCAACATGAAGTCTTTCTGAAACTTCGTTCAGGCGGCACAGGCGGGCGCCGCGGCCTGCGTGGCCCGCGCGGCCCGATACAGGTTGCGTTCAGGTTGGTCGATCAGAGTCGCCGCCTCCGAGCCCTGTCCACAGAGAACCGACGCATGAAACCCTGCCGACTCGCCCTCCTCAGCTGCTTCATCCTCGCCGCGACCGCCTGTCTGGCCGCGGGGTCGCCCGAGGCACCACCGCTGCCGTCATCGGCGCCGACCGCCATCGAGCCCTTGAAATGGCTGGGCCGCACCGAGCTGCCCGGCTACACGGGCGACTTCGATCACCTGGCCGTCGACCGCCGCGAGCAGCGCCTGTTCATGGCCGCCGAGGACCATGGTTCGCTCGAAGTGTTCGACCTGAAGACGGGCGCCCACCTGCGCACGCTTTCGACCTTCGACACGCCGCACGCCATCTTTGTCGTGCCGGGCACCGACCGCATCATCGTCACCGACAGCGGCAAGGGCTACAGCCGCGTGCTGGACCGCAAGACGCTCGACGTCATCGGCACCATCAAGCTCGCGCCGGGAGCCGACTCGTCCAGCTACGACCCCTCGACAGGGCATTTCTACATCGTCACCGGCGGCGGCGACGTCGGCATGAAGGTCAACTACCTGAACGAGATCGACCCCAAGACGGGCCACGTGCTGCGCCAGCTTGCCATCGACTCGGACCACACCGAGGCCATCCAGGCCGAGCAGCACGGCCAGCGCCTGTTCGTGAACCTCGCGGACCGGAATGTCGTCGCGGTGATCGACAAGCAGACCTTGCGGATCATCGCCCGCTGGCCCATCGTGGGAGCGCAGGCGAACCTGTCCTCGGCGCTGGATGAGGCGCATCACCGCCTGTTCGTCGTCACGCGCAAGCCCACCCGCATGTTCGTGCTCGATACCGACAGCGGCAAGACCGTCGCGACGCTGGACGTGCCGGCCATCGTCGACGGCGTCTTCTTCGATGCGGCGCGCCAGCGCATCTACGTGCCCGGTGCGGTGGGCGAAGTGGGCGTCTACCAGGAGATCGACCCGGACCATTACCGGGAGCTCGCCCGGGTGCCGAGCGCGGTCGGCGGCAAGTCGGGCCTGTTCGTCGCGTCGATGGACCGCTTCTACGTGGCGGCGTCGCCGGGCAAGCGGGTGGGCGGCGCGGTGCTCTGGTACGAGGTCCTGCCGCGTTAGGCGCAGACCGGGCCGAAGTGCTGCGTGCTACATTCCTGACCATGCGTCCGGCCCTGCTCTTCTTTGCGCGCTTTTGGTTCTCGCACCGCTCGGCGGCTGGAGAGGCAAGCGCGTAGACAGATCAGCGCCCCGCACCCAGAGGACCGCCGGCACCCCCGGCGGTTTTTTCGTTTGTAGCACTCGAAAGGAATGTCGCGATGGGTCCCCAATCCGCCAAGCCCGATGACTGGTACGCCCTGAGCGAGAAGACCAGCCAGACGGATGACCAGCGCATCCGCGACGTCACGCCGCTGCCGCCGCCGGAGCACCTGATCCGCTTCTTTCCCATCGCCGGCACGCCGGTGGAGACGCTGGTCTCGGGCACGCGCGGCGCCATCCGCCGGATCATGGGCGGCGACGACGACCGGCTGCTGGTGATCATCGGCCCTTGCTCGATCCACGATCCGGCCGCGGCGCTCGAGTACGCGCGCCGGCTCAAGGCCGAGCGCGAGCGCCATGCCGGCGAGCTCGAGATCGTGATGCGCGTCTACTTCGAGAAGCCACGCACCACGGTCGGCTGGAAGGGCCTGATCAACGACCCCTACCTGGACCAGAGCTTCCGCATCCACGAAGGATTGCGCATCGCGCGCCAATTGCTGGTCGACATCAACCGGCTGGGCGTGCCGGCGGGCAGCGAGTTCCTGGACGTGATCAGCCCGCAGTACATCGGCGACCTCATCGCCTGGGGCGCGATCGGCGCCCGCACCACCGAGAGCCAGGTGCACCGCGAGCTGGCTTCGGGCCTGAGCGCGCCGGTGGGCTTCAAGAACGGCACCGACGGCAACATCAAGATCGCCATCGACGCGATCCAGGCCGCGGCGCGGCCGCACCACTTCCTGAGCGTGCACAAGAACGGCCAGGTGGCCATCGTCGAGACCACCGGCAACCCCGACTGCCACGTGATCCTGCGCGGCGGCAAGGCACCCAACTACGACGCCGCCAGCGTGGCCGCGGCCTGTGCCGAGATCGAGGCCGCGCGGCTGCCCTGCCGCCTGATGATCGACGCCAGCCACGCCAACGCCGCCAAGCAGCACCAGCGCCAGATCGAGGTGATGCGCGACGTGGGCGCCCAGCTCGCGGCCGGCCGCCGCTGCATCTTCGGCGTGATGGTCGAGAGCCATCTCAACCCCGGGGCGCAGAAGTTCACGCCGGGCCAGGACGACCCGGCCGGGCTGGCGTACGGCCGCAGCATCACCGACGCCTGCCTGGGCTGGGACGATTCGGTGGCGCTGCTCGACGGCCTGGCGCAGGCGGTGCGCGCGCGCCGGCGCTGATCGGGCGCCGATCGAGCCGCGGCCGTGCCGCGACCCGGCGCTCAGCCCGGCTCGTCCTGCGACCGCGCCAGGCGCTCGCTGCGCCAGTACACGTCGTCGCCGCCCAGGCCATCGAGGTTGGCGCGGTTGAGCACCCGCGCCAGCACGAACAGCAGGTCGGACAGCCGGTTGAGGTACTGGCGCGGCGCCTCGTGCACGGCCTCGTGCGCGGCCAGCGCCACCAGCGCGCGCTCGGCGCGCCGTGCCACCGTGCGGCTGACATGCGCCAGCGCCGCGCTGCGCGTGCCGGCCGGCAGGATGAACTCCTGCAGCCGCGGCAGCTGCGCGTTGTGCTGCGCCAGCGCCTGGTCCAGGCGCAGCACGGCGTCGGCCTTCAGCAGCGCGTAGCCGGGAATCGACAGCTCGCCGCCGAGGTTGAACAGCTCGTGCTGCACCGTCACCAGCAGCTCGCGCACCTCGCTGGGCAGCGGCTCGGCCAGCAGCACGCCCAGGGTCGAGTTGAGCTCGTCCACCTCGCCCATGGCGTGCACGCGCAGGTGGTGCTTGGGCACGCGGCTGCCGTCGCCCAGGCCGGTGCTGCCGTCGTCTCCGGTGCGGGTGGCGATCTGGGTCAGGCGTTTGCTCATGGGGCGGCAGGCGTTGGTGGGTGATGGCGGGTGATGGCGCCCGCGGGCGCGGTGCGCCATTGGACCACCGCTGCACGCTGGCCTACGATGCACCGACAGGGCCCCCGGCCCGGCCCGCCTTGCCTGGAGTCGACGATGAATGCTCCCCTGCCCCACCCGACGGCCCTGCACGTCGAGCCGCGTCCCATGCCGCCGGCCATGCTGGCGGCGCTGCGCCAGCGCTTCGGCGCGCGCTGCAGCACCGCCGCCGCGGTGCGCGAGCAGCATGGCCGCGACGAGTCCGTCTACGCCGCCACGCCGCCGGAGGCGGTGGTGTACTGCGAGAGCACCGAGGACGTGGCCGCGGTGGTGGCACTGGCCAGCGCGCACGCGGTGCCGGTGATCCCGTTCGGCGTCGGCTCGTCGCTCGAAGGCCATCTGCTGGCGGTGCAGGGCGGCGTCAGCATCGACCTCAGCCGGATGGACCGCATCGTGCAGCTCCACGCCGAGGATCTGACGGTGACGGTGCAGCCCGGCGTCACGCGCGAGCAGCTCAACCGCGAGATCCGCCACACGGGCCTGTTCTTCCCCGTCGACCCCGGCGCCAACGCCAGCCTGGGCGGCATGGCGGCCACGCGCGCCAGCGGCACGAATGCCGTGCGCTACGGCACGATGCGCGAGAACGTGCTGGCGTTGACGGTGGTGACCGCCGTCGGCGAGGTCATCCACACCGGCACGCGGGCCAAGAAGAGCAGCGCCGGCTACGACCTGACGCGCCTGTTCGTGGGCAGCGAGGGCACGCTGGGCGTGATGACCGAGATCACGCTGAAGCTGTATCCGCTGCCCGAGGCGGTGAGCGCGGCGATCTGCCACTTCCCCAGCATCGCGGCGGCGGTGCAGACCACCATCGCCATCATCCAGATGGGCGTGCCGATCGCGCGCTGCGAGCTGCTCGACGCCAACGCCATCCGCGCCGTCAACCGGCACTCGAAGCTGTCGCTGCGCGAGGCGCCGATGCTGCTGATGGAGTTCCACGGCAGCCCCGCCGGCGTGCGGGAGCAGGCCGAGACGGTGCAGGCCATCGCGCGCGAGCAGGGCGGCGAAGACTTCGAGTGGGCCAGCACGCCCGAGGAGCGCACGCGGCTGTGGGCGGCGCGCCACCAGGCGTATTTCGCGGCGCTGCAGACGCGGCCCGGCTGCCGCTGCCAGGCCACCGACACCTGCGTGCCGATCTCGCGCCTGGCCGAGAGCATCGACGAATCGATCGCCGAGGCCGAGGCCTCGGGCATTCCGTACTGGACCGTCGGCCACGTGGGCGACGGCAACTTCCACCTGAGCTACCTGTTCGACCCCGACGACCCCGCCGAGGCCGCGGCCGTGGAGCGCCTGAACGTGCAGATGGTGCAGCGCGCGCTGCGCCTGCAGGGCACCTGCAGCGGCGAGCACGGCATCGGCCTGCACAAGATGGCCTACCTGGAGGACGAAGCCGGTGCCGGCGCGATCGCGCTGATGCGCGGCATCAAGCGCGCGCTCGACCCGCAGAACATCATGAACCCGGGGAAGATCTTCGCCGCCTGACCGCCGCGGCCTGGCCTCTCGGGCGGGCGCGGCAGTCCCGGCCTCAGGCGCGGCGGCGCCGTCCGGCAACCGCGGCGCCGAACAGCGCCACGCCCACGAGCGCCAGCGATGCCGGCTCGGGCACTGCAGCGCCACCCTTGCCGACCACGACCGTGATGTCGGTGCGGGCAACCGGCAGCCCTTGCGTGCTGTAGGCCGCCAGGTAGAACGAGTACGTGCCGTCCACCGTGGGGTCGAAGCCGGGGCCGAAGAAGCCCAGGTTTTCCGAGTTCTGCATCAGGTTGTACTGGCCCGCCAGGCTGGCCTGGGGGGTGCCGGCACTGGCCGTGACACCTTGCCCCGAGAGGGTGCTGTTGTTGCCGAACGCGTTGTCGCCGATCGCCGTCAACGGGTTCAGCGTCAGGTAGTTGACGCCCTGGCTCGGGTTGGTGTCGATGCCGAGCACGTAGGTCAGGGTGTTGACGGCGCTGCCGGACAGGCCGAAGGCATCGGAGTTCACCGAGAAATCGAAGTTCCAGCTTGCCCGGTTGCCGCTGGGGCCGAAGCCGCCGGTGGCGAACGTGTAGGTGCCCTGGCCGTTGCTGTTGAACACGCTCAGCGGCGTGGGGTAGCGGACATGCGCCCGCAGGCCGAGCTCGACGTTGTTCTGGGTGTCGATCGTCCAGCCGCCGTTGGCGTTGCCGCTGCCGTAGATGACGGCGTTGGTGACATTGGCGTCGTAGACCAGCCCGGCGTGCGCCGCCACGGCGCCCGCCGCCAGCGCCCCGGCCAGCAGCAGGTGGGCGCTGCGCCGGAAGACGGAAAGCTTCTGCATGTTCAATTCCCCCTCCTTCGTGCGTGGACCCCGAGCCGAACGGCCCGGGTGCCACGAAATGCTAACGGGCAAGACGAGGTGTGTGCGCCGCGCCCACCGTGGATGCGGGGTATCCGGCGCGTGGCCAGACGTGACGCGGCATGACATGCCGCTCAGGCCGCTCAGGCCGCGCCGTCGTGCATCGGTGCCGGCCGCCATTTGGCCAGGCGGTTCTCGCTGGCCATGCGCGGCCGCGAGATGTCGATCGTGTAGACCGACTTCACCGGCGCCTGCCCGGGGGTCGGCACGTAGAGCGGGTCGGCCGGCGCGATCGCCTCCTCCGCGTCGTGGGTGGGCGCGTAGCGACGTCCGGCGCTCAGGCCCCGGGCGCCGGCACCGTCCAGCGCTTGGTCACGTCGCCCTTGCCGTTGACGCTTTCCAGGTGCACGCCGAAGCCCCACAGGCGGGCCACGTGCTTCATCACCTCTTGCCCGCTGTCGTGCAGCGGACGCTCGTTGTGCTGGAAGTGGCGCAGCGTGAGC
>JAGWLO010000116.1 GCA_028872015.1 Burkholderiales bacterium
GCTCACGCTGCGCCACTTCCAGCACAACGAGCGTCCGCTGCACGACAGCGGGCAAGAGGTGATGAAGCACGTGGCCCGCCTGTGGGGCTTCGGCGTGCACCTGGAAAGCGTCAACGGCAAGGGCGACGTGACCAAGCGCTGGACGGTGCAAGGCCCCGCCGTCTGAGCCTCGGCGCCTGCGCGCGCGTCGCTACCCGCCCACCATCACCGCGATGGCCTGTCGCAGCGGCCGGCGACGGTTGGCCCAGGCGATGCTGCCGAGCTGCTCGCAGATCAGCAGCACCGCGGCATCCACCCCCAGCGCCTGCAGCTTGGACACCGAGTCCAGGCCCGCCTGTTCCAGCCTCTGCAGCACGAGCGGCCCGATGCGGGGCTGGGCCAGCAGTCTGGCGCGTTCGGCGGGGGTGAAGGCCATGGGTTCGTCCGGGAGCAGTGGCATGCGGCGGGCCGCCTCGTCGGGAGCAGTCGCGTCGGGTGGAGGCGGGCAATCTACCGTAGAGACCTGCGCTAACCCCAGCCTGAATCGAGACTGAACCCCCTGTCAGGCTGGCTGGCTCGCCATCGGTCCCTGACAACGCGTTCAGCATGCGGACAGCCAGGCTTCAGATGCACGGCGCAGCCTCGCGGGTCACCTACAGCGCCTTGGTCCGAGACCCCGATGACTCTTCGCCGAACCCTTCCCCTGGCGGCCGCCGTAGCCTGGGCCATCACCCTGGCCTGCGCGATGGTGCCGCTGCGGGCACCAGCCGCCACCCCAGGCAACGCGGCCCCCACCGCGGCAGGTCCGCCGCTGCGTCTGGCCGGCCGCACGCCGCTGCCCGGCTACGCGGGCGACTTCGACCACCTGCTGGCCGACGTGCCCGGCGGCCGCTTGTTCGTGGCCGGCGAGGACGGCAGCAGCCTGGAAGTGTTCGATCTCGCCAGCGGCCGCCACCTGCGCACGGTCAAGGGCTTCGACGCGCCGCACGCCCTGCACCTGGAAGCCACCACGCGGCGCCTGGTGGTCTCGGACACCGGCCCCGGCCTGACCCGGGTGCTGGATGCCGACACGCTGGCCCCGGTGACGCTGCCGCAGCCAATCCCGGCCGGCGACTCGATGGCCTACGACGCCTCGACCGGGCGGCTGTGGCTGGTCACCGGCGGCAAGAATGCGGTGCCCAAGCAGCGCGACACGGCACTGCTGCAGATCGACGCCCGCACGCTGAAGGTGCTGGGGCGGGTTCGCATCGACAGCGACTTCACCGAGGGCATCGCCTTCGAGCAACGGGGGCGGCGCGCCTTCGTCAACGTCGCCGGCAAGAGCGAGGTGCTGGTGCTCGACAAGCGCACGGGCCAGGTGCTGGCCACCTGGCCCGTCACCGCGGGCCAGTCCAACTCGCCGATCGCGCTGGACGAGCCGAGCCAGCTGCTGTTCGTGGTCACGCGCAAGCCGTTCAAGCTGGTCGTCATCGACACCCGCAGCGGCGCCTCGGTCGCCAGCTTCGATGTGCCAGCCCGCACCAACCAGTTGCTCTTCGACGCCGCCCAGCGGCGCCTGTACGCCACCGGCGACGGCTGCGTGGCGGTGTTCGACGAGCTGGGGCCGGACCGCTATGCCCCGCGGGCCTGCGTGCCCTCGGCCCAGGGGGCCAAGACCGGGTTGCTGGTGCCGGCGATGCACAGCCTGTTCGTCGCCGTCTCGCCGGGCAGCAGCCACGCCACCGCGGCGCTGCTGCGGTACGCGGTGCTGCCCCGGCCGTGAACGCATCGGCGCCGCGCCGCCCGCGCTGCCATGGCCTCACACCATCTGGTAGCCGACGCCGCGCACGGTCTTGAAGTAGGGCTTGCGATGCGGGCCCTCGAGCTTGGCGCGCAGCCGGCTCATGTAGACGTCGAGCAGGTTGGTGTCGACGTCGTAGTGCGAGGCCCAGATCTTCTCGGAGATCAGCGTGCGCGGCAGGATGCGCCCCTGGTTCTGCATGAAGACCTCGAGCAGCGCGTACTCGCGGCTGGTCAGGTCGACCGCCACGCCATCGACATGCACGGTGTGCTTCATCAGGTCGAGCCGCAGTCCGTCGTGCTCGAGCACCACCTGCTTGGCCGTGGCATGCCGGCGCACCAGCGAGCGCACGCGCGCGAGCAGCTCTTCCAGGCTGAAGGGCTTGGAGAGGTAGTCGTCGGCACCGACATCCAGGCCCTTGACGCGGTCGTCGATGCTGTCGCGCGCGCTCAGGATCAGCACCGGCTCGTTGAAGCCGCTCTTGCGCCAGCGCCGCAACAGGTCGAGCCCGTCGCCGTCGGGCAGGCTCAGGTCGAGCACCACCAGGTCGAACGCGGACTCGCACAACGCGTCCTCGGCCGCGGCGCAGCTGCCGACCCAGGTCACCGTGTAGGAGCACTCGTTCAGGCCCTGGCGCAGGAACTGGCCCAGGCGCGTCTGGTCTTCGACAACGAGGATTTTCACGCCCCGGAGCGTGCCCGCGGCGGCCCCGAATTGCAATCGGGGCCGCCACCCGGGGCGTGCCGCTAGCATCCGGCACCATGCGATCGATCGGCGCGCGCATCGTCCTGTGGTACGCCCTGACGGCCACCGCCGCCCTCGCGGGCCTGTTCGTCGCCGGCCACTACCTGCTCGAGCGCTACCTGCTGCACCAGCTGGACGAGATCAACGAGGCCCAGTTCAAGGAACTCAAGGCCGCGCTCGGCCCCGACTACCCCAGCCTGACGCCACTGGCGGTGGACGAGCGCATCCGCGAGGTGACCGAGTCGGCCTCGGCGCTGTTCTACATCGACATGCACGGGCCGATGACGAACCGCTTCTTCAAGTCGCACAACCTGCACGGGCTGGCCATTCCCGACATCCGGGGCCAGCACACCTACACGGTCACGCTCGACCCGATCGGCCCGCTGCGGGTGACCGAATTCCGGCTGCCGCCATTCGACGTGACGGTGGCCACGCCGCTGGCGCCCCTGCACGAGCTGATGAACGGCTACCGCCGCGTGTTTCTCGGCCTGCTGGCCGGCATGCTGCTGCTGACGGTGGGCATCGGCTGGATCCTGAGCGAGCTCATCCTGCGTCCGGTGCGGGTGATGCAGGCCACCGCCGTCCGCATCCGCTCGGACAACCTGGCCGAGCGCATTCCGGTGGGCGCGGTGAAGGACGAATTCGCCCAGCTGGCCCTGTTCCTGAACCAGATGTTCGATCGCCTGGAGACCTCGTTCGCCGAGATCCGGCGCTTCGCGGCCGACGCCTCGCACGAGCTCAAGACCCCGCTGTCGCTGGTGCGCCTGCACGCCGAGCGGCTGCTCACCGGCGAGCTGGGGCCGGCCCAGCGCGAAGCGCTACAGGTGCAGCTCGAAGAGCTGCAGCGCATCGACCAGATCATCGACGAGCTGCTGTTCCTGTCGCGGGCCGACGCCAACGCGGTGCGGCTGGACCTGCGCGAGACCCGGCCCGACGACTTCCTCAACGCCTTCGCGCCCGACGCCGCGGTACTGGCCGAGCACCACGGCCAGGTCTTCGGCTGCCGCCATGTCGGCAACGGCCTCGTGGCCATCGACGTCAACCGCCTGCGCCAGGTGCTGCTGAACCTGCTGATGAACGCGCTGGCCGTGTCGCCGCCCGGCGGCGTGATCGACCTCGAGTCGGTGGTCGCCGACGGCGTCTGGCGCCTGAGCATGATCGACGACGGCCCGGGGCTCGCGCCGGCCCAGTGCGAGCGCATCTTCGAGCGTTTCGTCCGCTTCACCCCGATAGGCCAGGACCGCCCGGGCAGCGGCCTGGGCCTGGCCATCTCGCAGAGCATCGTGCGCCTGCACAAGGGCACGATCCGCGCCACCAGCGACGACGCCGGGCGCGGCCTGCGCATCGTCATCGAGCTGCCAGCGACGGCGGCGGCGGCCACGCGCACGGAGCCCGCGGCCGCCGAACTGGCGACCTGAACAAGCCTTCAGACGCCGTTCACGCTTCGGACAGGTTGCCGCCCTAGCGTGTGCGCTGCGCTTTTGCGCCCCGACGAGCCCGAACCCGAACCCTGGAGTCTCCCCGATGAACAAGCGCCAGATCCTCGCCTGCGCCGCCGCGCTCGCCGCCACCACCCTGGGCCCGGCCGCCGCCCGCGCCGCCGACAAGGTCACGCTGATGGTGGGCGGCTACGAGAAGCAGATCTACCTGCCGGCCAAGCTGGCCGAGCGGCTGGGCTACTTCAAGGCCGAGGGGCTGGACGTCGAGCTGCTGAACGAAGGCGCCGGCGTCGACGCCGAGAACGAGATGCTGGCCGGCGCGGTGCAGGGCGTGGTCGGGTTCTACGACCACTGCGTGGACCTCCAGACCAAGGGCAAGCAGGTGATGTCGGTGGTGCAGCTGTCGCACGCGCCGGGCGAGGTCGAGCTGGTGTCGTCGAAATACCCGCAGGTGAAGTCGATGGCCGACCTGCGCGGCAAGTCGCTGGGCGTCACGGGCCTGGGCTCGTCGACCAACTTCCTGACCCAGTTCCTGATGGTCAAGGCCGGCGTGCCGCTGGGCCAGTTCAGCTCGCTGCCGGTGGGCGCCGGCACCACCTTCATCGCGGCCATGCAGCAGGACAAGATCCAGGCCGGCATGACCACCGAGCCCACCGTCACGCGCCTGCTGAAGACCGGTGCGGCGCGCGTGCTGGTCGACCTGCGCAGCGCCGAATCCACGCGCGCCGCGCTCGGCGGCACCTACCCGGCCGCCGCGCTGTACATGCAGGCCGACTGGATCGCGCAGCACAAGCCGGTGGTGCAGAAACTGGCCAACGCCTTCGTCAAGGCCCTGCGCTACATCGCCAGCCACAGCGCGGCCCAGATCGCGGACCAGATGCCGCCCGACTTCTACGTCGGCGACAAGGCGGGCTACATCCAGGCCCTGGCCAGCGGCAAGAGCATGTTCACGGTCGACGGCGTGATGCCCGCGGGCGGGCCCCAGACGGTGCTGGCGGTACTGTCGGGCTTCTCGCGCAGCTTCAAGGGCAAGACCGTCGACCTGTCCAAGACCTACACCACCGAGTTCGTCAAGCAGGTGAAGTGAGATGGATGTCCCCGCCCAGGCGCCCGCCGCCGGCCGCGAACCGGCCATCGAGCTGATCAACGTCACGCGCCGCTTCATGGCCCCCAACGGCCGCTCGATGACGGCGCTGCGCGACTTCACGATGACGGTGGCGCGCGGCGAGTTCGTCGCCGTCGTCGGCCCCACCGGCTGCGGCAAGTCGACCACGCTCAACCTCGTCACGGGGCTCACGCCGCCTTCGGCCGGCGAGGTGCGGGTGATGGGGCAGCCCGTCAACGGCATCAGCGACAAGATCGGCTTCGTGTTCCAGACCGACGCGCTCTTCCCCTGGCGCAGCGTGATCGACAACGTCGTCGCCGGCCCGCTGTACCGCGGCCGGCCCAAGGACGAAGCCTACGCCAGCGCCCGCCAGTGGCTGGCGCGCGTCAACCTCGGCGGGCACGAGTCGAAGTACCCGCACCAGCTCTCGGGCGGCATGCGCAAGCGCGTGGCGCTGGCGCAGACCTTCATCAACGGACCGCAGATCCTGCTGATGGACGAGCCCTTTTCGGCCCTGGACGTGCAGACGCGGGTGATGATGCACGACGAGCTGCTGCGGCTGTGGTCGCAGTCCAAGGCCTCGGTGGTCTTCGTCACCCACGACCTGGAAGAGGCCATCGCGCTGGCCGATAAGGTCTACGTGCTGACGGCCGGGCCGGCAACGGTGAAGTCGGTCTACACGATCGACATCCCGCGGCCGCGCGTGGCCAGCGAGATCCGCTACGACACGCGCTTCGTCGAGATCTCGCGCACGATCTGGGGCGACCTGCGCGACGAAGTGCTGCGCGGCGCCTCGCGCGAAGAAGCCCTGGTGGCGGAGGCCGCATCGTGAGCGCCAGCCCGAACCTGGCGCTGGAGGCGGCCGCCGGCTCCAGCCTGCAGGCGATGGAGGCGGCCGCCGCCCGCATCGCCCGCCGGCGCGCCCGCACCGTGCAGTTCTGGCGCTGGCTGATCCTGATCGTCTTCCTGGGCAGCTGGGAGCTGCTGTCGCGCACCCGGGTGATCGACGAGTTCTTCTACTCGCGGCCGACGGCGATCCTGGCGCGGCTGCAGACCTGGATCGTCGACGGCACCTCCGAAGGCCCGCTCTGGTACCACCTGTGGGTGACGATGGAGGAGTCGATCCTGGGCTTCCTCAGCGGCTCCATCGGCGGGATCGTCGCGGGCGTGGCGCTCGGCCGCAACCGCATGCTGGCGGACGTGTTCTCGGTCTACATCAAGGTCATCAACTCCATCCCGCGCGTGGTGCTGGCGCCGATCTTCATCATGATCTTCGGCCTCGGCCTCACCTCCAAGGTGGCGCTGTCGTTCGTGATGGTGTTCTTCGTCGTCTTCTCCAACGCCTTCCAGGGCGTGCGCGAAGCCGACCGCAACCTGCTGGCGAACGCCCAGATCCTGGGCGCGCGCGGCTGGCAGCTCACGCGCACGGTGGTCATCCCCTCCGCGATGAGCTGGATCTTCGCCTCGCTGCACATCAGCTTCGGCTTCGCCATCGTGGGCGCGATCGTGGGCGAGTTCGTCGGTGCGCGCTACGGCATCGGCCTGCTGATCAACGTCGCCAAGGGCTCGTTCGACGCCGCCGGCATGTACGCGGCCATCGTGATCATCATGGTCGTGGCCTTGCTGGCCGAGTACCTGATGACGCTGGTGGAAAACCGCCTGGCCAAATGGCGGCCGGCACCGATGCACGACGGCGCGGCCTGAGCGCGCGCGAGCCCCGGGCCACTACAGCGCGAAGATCTTCCCCGGGTTCATGATGTTCTGCGGGTCGAGCGCGCGCTTGATGCCGCGCATCAGCGCGATCGCGCCGGCACCGGCTTCGTCCTCCAGGTAGGCCATCTTGTGCAGGCCGATGCCGTGCTCACCGCTGCAGGTGCCCTGCAGGCGCAGCGCGCGCTGCACCATCTGCACGTTCAGGCGCTCCACCGCCGCGGCCTCGGCGGGGTCGTCGGGGTCGAACAGGTAGCTCAGGTGGAAGTTGCCGTCGCCCACGTGGCCGACGGTCCAGTACGGAATGCCCGAGGCCTCGGCCTCGGCGATCGATTCGTCGATGCTCTCGGCCAGGC